>JAIOHV010000123.1 GCA_019912885.1 bacterium | reverse complement strand
GGTCGGGAATCGGCCGCCACGCCCCCTCCGCCCGCGCGTGCCAGGTCGCGCGGCCGTCCTCGTCGACACGCGCGAGCAGATCGGCCGAGCCGTCGCGATTCAGGTCAACCGTCGCGCGCTGCACGCGCCCGGCGAATATCCACGCGCCGATTTCCGCAAGGCCGTCGCCGTCGCGATCGATCGCGAACGCGATCGTCTCGCCGTTCCAGGCGATCGACCGGCCTCCCCGGTCGTCGATCTCGGCGACGAATGCGGATGGCGGATCATCATCCGCGAAGGCCATCGGCGGCGCGACAAAAAGCGCCGCCGCGAGTAACGCGATGATGGCAGGCGTCGAAGAGGCGTAAATCCACGAGAACATTCGGCGTTCGGGATAGCACACGCGGGTTGGGCGCGCCAGAAGGGGAAACAGCAGGGACAGCGACGCGCGTCGCGAACCGGAATGGCGATGGGGATTTGCGATGACCTTTCGGAGTTCCGGACTTTCAGACTTCCGGCCTCTTCGTGATATTATCGCCGGATGACCACCGCCGAATCGCTTGTCGAACAGCTTCCGCCGCCGGCGCTCGCCGCGAAGGAGTACTTCGACGCGGGATTTCCCATCATTTACATCGTCTCCTGGGAAGAAGAGCGCGTTTGCGAACACCTCGGCCTACTTTGCACGCTTGCGCTCGATCCGCCGCGCTCGTTCGTGACGTGGTCCGCGACGGAGGGCTTTTCCGACCGGCCCGACGGCCCCGAACAAGCCCGGAACGACCCCATCGCCGCGCTCGACCGCGCCATCCACGACGCGACCCCGTCGCTGTTCGTCCTGAAGGATTTTCACGTTCCCATCCGCGAGAGCGCGGATGTCGTGCGCCGCATCCGCGACGCCGCGGCCGCGCTTCGCGGCACGGATCGCGCGGTCGTCTTTCTCGCGCCGATCACCCAAATTCCGCCGGAGCTCGTCAAGGACGTCGTGGTGCACGACTACGCGTTGCCGGACGTGACCGAGATCGCGTCGATCGTGGAGAACGAGGCATGGACGCACGCGCACGGCGGCGGATCGCCCGCGACAATCGTCGAGCGCGACCGCGAGGCGTTCCTGCGCATGTTCCTTGGCCTGACGCGCGCGGAAATCCGGCGCACCGTGCGCAAGATGCTGCTGGCCTCGCGCGAGCTATCGCAAAAACAGGCCGACTTCGTCATCGAGGAAAAGCGGCAGATCCTCCGCAAGACGGAAATCCTCGATTTCATCCGCCCGCGCGACGATCTCTCCCAGGTCGGCGGGCTCGACCGCTTCAAGCAGTGGTGCCGCGTACGCGAGCGCGGATTCTCGCGCGAGGCGCGCGATTTCGGCCTGCCGATCCCCAAGGGCATCCTGCTCACCGGAATCTCCGGTTGCGGCAAGAGCCTCGCCATCACCGCGCTGGCCAAGGACTGGAACCTGCCGCTCCTGCGCCTGGATATGGGGCGCATCTTCTCGGGCATCGCCGGCGGCCCGGAGGAATCGCTGCGGCGCGCGATCCTGACCGCGGAGGCCGTCTCGCCCTGCATCCTCTGGGTAGACGAGATCGAGATGGGCGTGTCCGTATTTTCCGACTCCGTCGAGTCCGGCTCGACAAGCCGCATCTTCGCCTCGTTCCTCACGTGGATGCAGGAAAAGACGCAGCCCGTCTTCATCGCCGCGACCGCCAACGACATCGATCGCCTGCCGCCCGAGTTTATCCGCAAGGGGCGCTTTGACGAGGTGTTTTTCGTCGATCTGCCCGAGGAAGACGAGCGCGCCGAGATCTTCCGCATCCACCTGAAAAAGCGGAAACAGGATCCGACGCGCACGTCCATCGAAAACCTCGCGCGCTCCACCAAGGGCTTCACCGGCGCGGAGATCGAACAGATCCTCATCTCCGCGTTGTACGAATGCTTCGCCGAAAATCGGTCGCTCGATCTCATGGATATCTATCGCAACATCGACCGCACCGTGCCGCTGTCGATCACGATGAAAGAGCAGATCACGAAGACCAAACGTTGGGCCGACAACCGCGCCGTGCGCGCCAACAAGTGATTTTTCGGCGAGGCTTCATGAAACGCATCCTGTTTGCATGCGTGTTGATGGGCGCGTTCGTCGCGGCGCTCGCCGCGTCGCCGGCCGGCGCGTTTCCGATCGGCCTCGAACTCCTCCAAAATCCGGGCCGCCTTCCCGAGCCGCGCATCCCCTCGCTCGCGCGCCAGGTTTCCTCGCACGACCGCACCGGCGGAAACGAGGACGGCTTCCTCGGAACTTATGCGTTCTTGTATTACGACCAGATCTCCGGTGAATTCACGTTGCTCGACGAAAAAGGCGAAGGGTGCGTTTCGAGGATGTGGTTCACGCTGCTCGCCACGTCGGGCGATATCCGCATCTACATCGACGACGCGCCCGCGCCCGTCGTCGCCATGCCGATCGAGGAATTTCTGTCCGGCGCGGTCCCGCCGTTTCTGTCTCCGCTCACCGGCGACAACCAGGTCTCCTCCGGCGGCTTCTACAACTACGTGCCGATCTGTTTCAAACAGGCGGTCCGCATCGCGACGACCGGCCTGCCCCATTTCAACAACATCACATACGAGCGATTCGCGCCCGGCACGGTGAGCGAATCGTTCACCGGCCTCGAGGATTTTTCAAACGCGATCGCGCTCTGGGAGACGCCGGCGCAGGCGGCGCCCGATCTCCCGCCGCCCGCGTTCAACGGTACGGTCACCGCCGATCCCGGCGACGATCACGTTGCGTTTTTCACCTACGACGGCGCGGGCGTCATTCGCGAAATTCGCGTGACGCCCCCGCTCGTGCTGACCGACGACTTCCTGCGCAAGACCGTCTTGTCCGTCACCTTTGACGGCGCGGCCCAGCCGCAGATCCTGGCGCCGCTCGGCGGTTTGTTCGCCGTGCCATACGCCGAGGCCGACACGCGCGCCTTGCTCGCGGGCGTGGATGAGACCGGCGATCTGTACATCCGTTTCCCGATGCCGTTTTTCCTCGGCGCCGAATTTTCGATCACGAATATCGGCGACACGCCCGTCTCGTTCGATATCGCCATCCCTATCGACTCCGCCGCGCCGGAGATCCACACGCCGTATTTCCAAGTGACGGCGCAGGGCGCGCTGACGGCATCCGGAAGCGACTACATCGCGCTTGACGCGACCGGCCGCGGGCATTTCGTCGGCCTTGTTCTGGACATGACCGGCACGCACCTTCGCTACTACCTGGAAGGCGATGAGCGCGTTCATATCGACGGTTCGCGCTCGCCGTCGCTTTACGGCACGGGAACCGAGGACTACTTCAACGCCGGCTGGTACTTCGAGCACGGCGTCTTCACGCTGCCGGCGCACGGATTCGTGACGCACCGCCCCGGGGCGACGACCGACACCTCCGTCGCCTACCGGTTGCACGTCGCCGATCCGCTCCCGTTCCACGACGGATTCCGCTTCGGCATCGAGCACGACTACAACAACCTCGTGCCCGACGACGTCTATTTCTCGACGGCCTTCTGGTACGGCGCGCCCGACCCCGCGATCCGTCTCGACGCCGAGGTGGATATCGGCGAAGGCACGGCAAAGAACGCACGCGCATTCGAGGGCGAGGTCATCGACGGCGAACCGGTCGCATTGACCGCATTCTTCGAGGGCGACGCGGACGACATCCCCTTCACCGACGATGGTTACAACGTCGAGGGCGAAATCTCCGTCGTCGTGACGATCAACCCGCGCAACGAAGGGCTTCTCCTTCGCCGCCGGATGGATGCGGCGATCAACGCCCAGCGCGCGCAGGTTTACGTGGACGGCGTTGACGCCGGCGCGTGGCAGACGCGCGGGCGAAACGTCTCCAAGCGCTGGCGCGACGAGCGATTTCTCATCGCCCCGGAACTGACGGCCGGAAAAACGCAGGTCGAACTGCGCTTTGTCCGCACCGGCCCCACGCCGTGGACGATTTATCAATTGTGGGTCCACAGCGTCGTCACGCCGCTGCCGTCGCGTCTTGTCTCCATCGAGTTGACGCGCGAAGACGGCGACGCGCCGGCGGCGGTCGGCGAGACCGTGCGGCTTTCCTTGCTCGGCGCCTACCTGGACGGAACGATCGAGGACGTATCCGCCGTGGCCGACTGGAGCGCGGCCGGTGCCGGCCACGAAATGAATCACGGGTATTTTACGCCGTTCGATTGTGGTGCGTACGTCATCGGCGCATCGGCCGGCGGCCTCGACGCGGCTCCCCTGACCGTTTCGGTGGATTGCGGCGGCGAGGACGACGACGATTTCGATGACGATCTCGGCGACGACGACGATGACGGCCCCCCCGATGCGGGGGACGACGACGCGCTCGATGACGACGATGCGTTGGAGGGGGACGACGATGACGACGGGTGCGGGTGCTGACGCATTTGCGTTGATGCGCGCAAAAATGCGATAATTCGAGGTCGAATATGGCTCGCGAACAGACCATCGGCGAGGAAATCGCCAACAGCGTGACGCACGGAATCGGCGCCGCGCTATCCGTCGCCGCGCTCGCGATCCTGGCGACGCTCGCCTCCTTAAGAGGCGACGCGCTGCACGTGGCCGGCGTCACCGTTTTTGGCGTGACGCTCGTGCTTCTCTACCTCGCCTCCACGCTGTATCACGGCTTCCAGTCGCCCGGCGTCAAGCGCCTGTTCCGAATGATCGACCACGCCGCGATCTATCTACTGATCGCCGGTACGTACACGCCATTCACGCTCATCAGCCTGCGCGGCGCGTGGGGATGGACCCTGTTCGGAATCGTGTGGGGCATCGCCGTCGTGGGCATCGTGCTGACGCTTCTTTATCTGGGGCGCGCGCGCGTCCTGTTCACCGCCCTGTACGTCGGTATGGGCTCGATCGGCGTCATCGCCGTCAAACCGCTCGTCGCGTCGCTGTCCGCCGCGGGCCTTGCGTGGGTTGTCGCCGGCGGGCTTTTCTACATATTCGGCGTCGTGTTCTACCTGTGGCGCCGCCTGCCCTACGGCCACATGGTCTGGCACCTGTGCGTTCTCGGCGGCAGCGCCTGTCACTTCTTCGGCGTGCTTTACTACGTCCTGCCGCCCGCGACGCCTCTCGCGTAAACGCAATTTCCACCGGCCGGGGCCGGCGGAATTTTTCAACACAAAAAACCGAACAACACAAAGAGCACAAAGTTCAATTTGTGGCCTTCGTGTCTTTGTGCCTTCGTGTTGAACGGCGATGGAATTGCGACGGAATTCCCCATTCGCAATTCCCAATTCCCAATTCTCAATTGAATCAGACGTCGAGATTCGATACGTCGAGCGCGTTTTCCTCGATGAACTTGCGCCGCGCCTCCACATGCTCGCCCATGAGGATCGTGAAGATGTCGTCCGCCGCGACGGCGTCCTCCACGCGCACCTGGAGCATCGCGCGGTTCGCCGGATCCAGCGTCGTCTCCCAGAGCTGATCCGGGTTCATCTCGCCAAGACCCTTGAACCGCTGGATCACCAGGCCGCGATTGCCGATCTCGATGATGCGCGCGAGCAGTTCGGAGTGCGTCGCCGACGTTGTCTCCCCCTTGCCGTCGATGACCATCCACGGCCCCGCGCCAAGCGCCGACAACTCGCCCGAAAGTTCCAGCAACCGGCGGTACTCCACCGTCTCCACGACCCCCGCGTCGAGCCGGCGCGGCGCGCGATCGCCGTTATCGCCGTTCGTCGTGATGCTGAATGTGCTGTATTCCTTGTCCTCGACGACCTCGCCGGTGTGCACGCCGGCGTCCGCGAGCGCGCGCGCCAATCGCGCGACAGATGCGCGATCGCGGAAAAACCCGCGCTCGGCCACGCCTTCGCGCAGCATGACCTCGGCCACCTCGCCCCGCACCGAGCGCTTCTCCAGATGCTCCAGAAGCCGGCCGCGGCGCATCAGCGCATGGGCGATCGTCACCAGCGCGTCGCCGGTGATCTTCGCGTCGCCGGCCAGAATGCTCGTCTCGTCCGCCGCGCGCGCGAGCAGGTACGCATCCAGCTCGCCTTGCGTCTTTTTGTATTCCGCGCTCTTGCCGCGCGTTACCCGATAAAGCGGCGGCTGCGCGATATACAGATGACCCGCCTCGACGAGCGACGGCATCTGCCGGTAGAAAAACGTCAAAAGCAGCGTGCGGATGTGCGATCCGTCCACGTCCGCGTCCGTCATGATGATGATCTTGTGGTAGCGCAGCTTGGCCAGATCGAAATCCTCGCGCCCGATGCCCGTCCCGAGCGCCTGGATCATCGTGCCGACCTCGGCGTTGCCGAGCATCTTGTCAAAACGCGCGCGCTCCACGTTCAGGAACTTGCCGCGCAACGGCAGCACCGCCTGCGTGCGGCGGTCGCGCCCCTGTTTGGCCGAGCCGCCGGCCGAATCGCCCTCGACGATGAAAAGCTCGGACAGCGACGGATCGCGCTCCTGGCAGTCCGCGAGCTTGCCCGGCAGGCTCGAAAACTCCAGCGCGTTCTTGCGCCGCGCCAGGTCGCGCGCCTTGCGGGCCGCGTCGCGCGCGCGGGCGGCGTCCACCGCCTTCATCACCACGCGCTTGGCCACCGCCGGATTTTCGTCGAAAAACTCCGCAAGCTTCTCGTTGACGAGGCTCTCCACGATCCCGCGAACCTCGCCGTTGCCGAGCTTGGTCTTCGTCTGGCCCTCGAACTGCGGCTCCGGCACCTTGCACGAGAGCACGAGCGTCAGCCCCTCGCGCACGTCGTCGCCCGAGAGGTTGCTCTTCTGGTCCTTGAACAGGTTGCTCGACTGACCGTACGCGTTGATCGTTCGCGTCAGCGCCGCGCGGAAGCCGGACAGGTGCGTGCCGCCCTCGTGCGTGTTGATGTTGTTCACGAACGAGTATTCCTGCTCGACGAAGCCGTCGTTGTATTGCAGCGCCACCTGGACGATCACGCCGTCACGGTCGCCCTCGAAAAACACCGGCTTCTCGTGGATCGCGCTCTTGTTGCGGTTCAGGTATTCCACGAAGGAGACGATGCCGCCTTCGTAGATGAACGTGTGTTCCTTATCCTCGCGCTCGTCACGGATCGTGATTTTCGTGCCCGGATTCAGGAACGACAGCTCGCGAAGGCGCGTCGACAGGATGTCGAACGAATATTCAAGCTCGGTGAAAATCTCGGCGTCGGGCTTGAACGTCACGCGCGTGCCGCGCTTGTCGGTCGTGCCGACAACCTCGAGCGGCGCCACCGCGTGCCCGCGCGTGAACGACATGCGGTGCACCTTGCCCTCGCGCTTGATCTCCAGATCGAGCGTCTCGGACAACGCATTGACGCACGAAACACCCACGCCGTGCAGGCCGCCGGACACCTTGTACGCGCCCTTGTCGAACTTGCCGCCCGCGTGCAGCACGGTCATCACGACCTCGGCCGCGGACTTGCCTTCCTTGTCGTGCCAGTCGACGGGAATGCCGCGGCCGTTGTCCTCGACGGTGATCGAATTGTCGATGTGGATGATAACGTCGATCGCGTCGCAATGATTGGCCATCGCCTCGTCGATCGAGTTGTCCACGACCTCGTACACCAGATGATGCAGGCCGACCGAACCGGTCGAGCCGATGTACATCGCCGGGCGCTTTCGCACCGCGGACAGTCCTTCCAAAACGACGATGTTTTTGGCCGAATAGTCGTCGGTCGGCACAGCCTTGCCCGCGCCGCCGTTGCCGTTCGCATGTTCGCGAGGGACCAGATTTTCCAGAATCGCCACCTCTTCGGCGGCGGTCAGCGTCTTGTCTTCGGACATGGTGTCAAACGATCCGCGAAAACGCCCCGCGGCGATAATCCGCTCGCGCAAGGCCGGTGAAAAAACGAACAAAAACAGGGCCTTTCCGAAGACCGGAAAATCCCCGTTGAAGCATACGTAAATCTACAATTTTTCTGCGTTTTCGTCAATCGAGCCCATGCCGAAAAACGCCCGCGGCGGGAGCCGGAATATCCCCCGCCGCGCGGCGTCTTTTTGGGTCGTTTTTGACTACTCGCTCACCACCACGCTGTAGCCGAACATCGTGTCCGAGTGCGGCTGGCAGTGGTAGTCGTAGGTGCCCGCCGTGTCGAATGTGAACTCGAAATCCTCCCCCGGCGACAGGAACTCGTCGAAGAGCGATCCCAGATCCCCATCGCCCGGATTCCCGCTCGTCACCGAGTGCTCCTCCGTGCCCGTATTCGTCCAACGCACCGTGTCGCCGGCGCTGATCATCACGGGGTCGATCGACACGTCAAAATCGAAGATATCCACATCGAGCGGACCGTCGTCGTCACCCGCATCGTCGTCACCCGCATCGTCGTCATCGGCATCGTCGTCGTCGGCATCGTCGTCGTCATCGGCGTCGTCGTCATTTGCGTCGTCGTCATCGGCGTCGTCGTCATCCGCATCGTCGTCGCCTGTCGCGTCGTCATCGTCGTCATCGTCGTCGTCCCCGCAGGCCGTCATCCACGAAACGCACGCCAGCCCGATTGCCAGAATCAAAACTCCAAAACGCTTCCATCCGCGCATATTTCCTCCTTCGATTCCGCGTCCCGCGATGGGCGCGGGGAACTTAGCCGGACTTACCCGGCGCGATACCGCCCGGCACCCCGTTCGGCGCGGCGGGACGCGAACAACGCGATCACTCGCTCACGTTCACCGTGAATCCACTCATCTGGTCGGGGTGAAACCCGCAGAAATAGCTGAACTCACCAACCGTATCGAAGGTGTGCGTGAAACTTTCGCCGGGCGACATCTCGCCGTCGAACTCCGATCCCGCATCGCCGTCGCCGGGATCGCCGCTCGTCACGGTGTGGGCGACGTCGCCCGTGTTCGTCCAGCGCACGGATTCGCCGACCAACACATCGATGACCGCCGGATCGACATCGAACTCGAAGATCTCCGCGTCAACCGCGATATCGCCGCCATCGTCGTCGTCGTCATCGTCGTCATCATCGCCGTAGGCGTCGTCATCATCGTCGTCGTCGTCGCCGCAGCCGAAGGCCACGACGCTCAAGGCAAGAATCACGGACGCCATCAAGCCGAACCATCGAAACCCGCGCATGAATGCCTCCTTCATCCGCCGGACCCGGCGGAAAAATGAAGCGCGGAGTGTAGCACTTCGCCCGGACGGTTCCGATGCGCTTTTTCGCGTTCGCGAGATCGCAAACGAATTCGCGCCTTTTTGGCGCCGCCGCCGCGCGATCGTGATATCGCCCGTTTACAACTCGAAAAGGGGGTGCGCGATGCCCGTCATGATGATCATGCAATGGAACGACGTGACGCCGGAGCAGTACGACGCCGTGCGCGAGGAAGTGGGATGGGAGCGCGAGGCGCCGAACGGAGGCGTCTACCATGTCTGCGCGTTCGAGGGCGACACGATGCACATCACGGACGTGTGGGAATCGGCGGAGGATTTCGATTCGTTCGTGAACAACCGCCTGATGCCCGGCGTTCAGAAAGTCGGCATTCCCGGCGAGCCCGTGGTGAAGGTCCTCCCCGCGCATCGCGTCTTCGCGCCCGGATACGAATGAATCGCCGAATAGGCTGGAAGGCTGAAAGTCTGGAAGGCTGAAAGTCTGGAAGTCTGGAAGCCTGGAAGTCTGAAAGTCTGGAAGTCTGGAAGCCTGAAAGTCTGGAAGTCTGGAAGGTCGTCACAAATTGGCGTGTCGATGACGCCGTGAATTGCGCCGAGCTAATTTTCGCGTTTGCGATGACCTTTCAGACTCCCAGACTTCCAGACTCTCAGACTCTTTTTCTCTTTTTGCCTTCGCGATGACCTTTCAGTCTTTCAGCCTTTCAGTCTCCGCGATTTGCGCCGCCATGCGCATGGCCGCCACCATGCTCGCCGGATTCGCCTCGCCCTTCCACGCGATATCCGGCGCGGTGCCGTGGTCCGGCGAAGTGCGGATGATCGGCAAGCCGAGCGTGATGTTCACGCCCTCGTCGAAGTGCAACAGCTTCAGCGGTATCAGCGCCTGGTCGTGCGTCGGCGCGAGCACGACATCGAACGCGCCGCGCACCGCTTTAACGAAAACCGTGTCCGCGGAATGCGGCCCGGTGATGTCGATGCCCCGCGCACGCAGCGCCGCCACCGCCGGCGCAAGGATGTCGTCGTCTTCGCGCCCGAACAGCCCTCCCTCGCCCGCGTGCGGATTCAGCGCCGCGAGCGCCAGGCGCGGCTTCGCGATACCAAATCGCGCGCGCAGCTCGCGATCGACGATGATCGCCTGCACCTCGATCAATTCGCGCGTCAGCAGATGCGGCACGTCCGCGAGCGCGACGTGGATCGTCAGCGGCACGACGGAAAGCGAAGGCCCCGTCAGCATCATGACCGGCGGGTGCGTGTTCGTGAGTTCGGCCAACAGTTCCGTGTGCCCGGCATGAGTGCCCGCCGCCGCGAACGCCTCCTTGCTCGCCGGCGCGGTGACGATTGCCTCCGCCTCGCCCGCCATCGCCAGGGATACCGCCTTCTCGACGCACGCCCGCTGGATCGCGCCGCGAATCTCCGGATTTGCGTTGAACACCACGGGCGACGCGGCCGACGCGCCCGGGGGCGCGACAAGCGGCGCCTTTTCCGCGAATAGTTGCACGTTGTCGGGGGAAAATCGCGCGACCGCGCGGCGCATCACCTGCGGATCGGCCACCAGAATCGGCCGGCAAAACGAAAGCGCCTCGGGCAGCGCCTTGACGATCACCTCCGGCCCGATCCCGGCCGGATCGCCCATTGTGATCGCGATGCGGGGGAGCGTGTCAGACATCGACGTGCAGAATAGTCTGGAAGGCTGAAAGTCTGAAAGTCTGGGAGGTCATCACAGAATCGCAATTCAACACAAAAGCACGAAGTGCACAAAGAAAACGCATCGCGTCCAAAATTTGTGTCATTTGTGGCTTTGTGTTGGCCAGCGATTCTGCGATTTATTCCGCATTCCGCGTTCCGGAATGACCTTCCAGCCTTTCAGCCTTCCAGTCTTTCAGTCTCTTGGGTCGAGTTCCGGCACCTTGATATCGACGTAGCTCTTCGTGTACAGCTCACGCGCCAGCCGCCGCATTTCCGTGTCGATCGTCTCCTTGCGCAGGTCCATGCGGATCTGGTCCTCGACCTCCTCGAGCGGACGCACATCCGCCGTCTCGCGGGCCAGGCACTTCAGGATGAAAAATCCCGCCGCGTCGCGAAACACGGTGGAAACCTCGCCCGCCTTCAGATCGCCCGCCGCGCGGCGGTAATCCTCGCGCAGGTCCTTGTCGATCGCGAACGTGCCGAGGAACCCGCCGTTCTTCGCCGTCGGCCCTTCCGACACCGCGCGCGCCGTCTCGTCGAAATCCGCGCCCGCCAGAAGCTGCTCGTAAGTCGTCGCCGCGCGGTCGAACGTCTCGCGCACGACATCCGGCGACGCCTCCGCCGGGAGATTGAAGCGGATCTCCGAGAGCGTCACCTTCGCCTCGCCGAGGAAGTCCGATTCGTGCTGCTGATAATGGATACGCACATCCTCGTCGGACACCTTCACCTTGTCCTTCAGGCGAAAGCTCACGTATTGCTCGCGAAGGATCTGCTTGCGGATCTGGTCGCGCAGATCGGTCATCGTCTTGCCTTCGCGCGCGAGCACGTCGGTCAGGTCCGCGCGCGTCATGCGGTTGCTCGCGATCAGGCGGTCGATATACGCATCCACGTCCGTCTCCTCGACGGGCAGCCCCAACCGGCGCACTTCCGTCTCGAGCAGCTTTTGCTCGATCGTATCGCGCAGCACGCGCTTCTTGATCTCCAGAATCGCGCTCTCGCGCTCGGCCGCGGAAAGATCCCCCACGCCCGCCAGATACGCCTGCACGAGCGGCCGGCTCTTGATCTCGAGCTCGAACTCCGTGACGATCTCGTCATCCACGATCGCCACGATGCGGTTGATCGTCTCGGCGAACGCCGGCGCGGCAAACGCGAAAACGAAAAGCGCGGCAAGCGCGAATTTGGTCTTTCGATTCAGCATGGATCTCCCACCCCCCGAACGCCCCACGCCGGGCAGGCGCGGCATTCTAGGGAAAAGGCGAATGCATCGCAAATCGTTTCTCTAGAGAACCTCGACAATTCAGTAAGTGCGAATTTGGCCATCTCGTAATTCCGTTGAAATAGGAATTTTTGCCGACTTAACCGCAGAATGATTTGCAAACAACAACCTAATTGTACGAATCGCTATATAACTATCCAATAATAGTTGACGCTGATCTTTAAATAATTTTTGATCGAATACGTCTTCGTCTATTGAATGGGCTGGTTTTTGCCGAAGTTTGCGAATTCGACGAAATGTTGCAAATGCTTGTTTTAAAGGGACTGGATCTTTCGGACGGTATCTATAGCCAATCCACTCTTCTAGCGCGGCCAGCGTTCCCTTTTGATCAATTTTTACTTCGCCGCCGTCAAGTTCGTTTCTTATCTCTAAAGAAATATCGTCTCGAAAAAATCTCTTGTCAATATTGTCCGAAATCATCTTGTCAATCAATAATACAAATTCATTAAATTCGGCTAGCGTTGGGCGGACTAGAAACGAAAATTTTTTCGGCGGATTTTCATAAAATGTGTTCCGAAACAAACCAATGCGACCCATCGCTGCACACATAAGATTTATTACGTGAAGCTCTTCAACGAAAGCCGCCGTCAACGGTATCTTGTCAGGAAAATTCCCATAAGATTGTTCGAGGTAAACGGGATGAATTATGTATTCGCCGCTCATCTCTCTAGCTTTCCATATAATTTGGTGTTCAGCGCTCAATTTCGACAAATACACAGTAAATACTGCGACAAAACGATAATCATCTTTGTCGTAGCAAAAACCGAAAGTCTGCAACATGATTTGGTCGTGATCTCGTACTTTGTCGTAAAAGGTATCGCTTATTGCTATGTGGCCTTCGACGTCGTCATTTATATAATAATATCTAGGGTCATTGCGGTACCACTCCAGTATTGACACATCGAACGCCTTAAAAGATAGATCCGGTTCACCTAAAGCCCTGCAAAGAGTGTAGGGCTGCGACGCGTATTCGGATCTATCTACAACTTTTGTCAGCACGGATGGCGTTGGATACAAGCACGCATTTGTGAACCCCGGCGTTTCCATTTTTGCGATTTGATTTTCAATGGGAATCGCGGGCAACGCGCGTATATGCGGGTTTGGATGGCGGTCATCGTACACAATTTCAACTTTACCAGATTCAACTAGCAATCGGATATCTTTTTTAATCGAATCGATCCCGTCATCTAATTCCCGGTCAATAGCAGCAACCGGCAATCCATTAAAATCGCCGGAGATCAAGAATTGTTCCGTAACAAAATCGAGCAATTGTTTGTCGAAACTACTTCTGGGATGCTCCGAAGCGAGCTTTTTCGAAAGGCGTTCTTGTTTATGATTTCTTCGCTTTTTCATAATTGACTCCCACGAGCACGACCTTAATACAACGCTTCGCCGCGAAATTCAAACGCGTCGAAAAGGCGCCATACGGTGACATTGCGCCAATCGGCAGCTATTAATTCCCGTCAAACGGTGTAAGCGAAAGGCCCGCGGCCGCCGAATGCACGACGTACCCCGCCCCCGCCTTTTTCCCAAGATCCTCGCGAAATGACCGAATCCCCGCCGCCATCTCCGGCCTCGGCGTGGCGGTGAGCTTGTCATTCGTAGTATCCAAGAAATTGGATTCAAAAAATACACGTAATTACGCCTAGATACCTCGTGAAGCGTGCAAATTTGCATTTCAAATGCAAATTTGCAAGGACCTTTCCCGGGACCGTAGGCGGCTCGCCCGCTTCGAAAAAATTACGTCTTCCCGAAGCGCCCCCAAAAACCACCATCGCTTTTTCCCGCGACGGCCGCTCCCCGGGACCGCAGGTGTCCTCACCTGCTTTGGATCGATTTAAAATACGGACTCAATTCCGCGCCACCACGTGGTGAATTTGCCGGGGCGTGGCCGACCGCGCACTCCGCTTCGCTCCGTTTGCGGCCCTGACATCGCAACGCGTTCCGCGCTCTCCGCGTCTCCGCGTGAGGCCTGCGATCAAATATCCCGATAATTGCCCAGCACGACCCCCCGCCTCTCTACCATCGCGTTCACCTCCAGATCGCACAGCGCCGCCAGCTCCGCCTCGCCGTGGTAGCCCCAGGGGAACGCGCGCGTAAAATCCGGATCGTGATCGGCGGGGTGCGTCATCAACTCGTGCGTGCCGGGGACAAGGCGCTCGATGATCGCGAGCACGCGCGTCCGGTTCATGTCGCCGGACGCGGCGAGACCCCATAAGTGATCCGGATGCGCGAGCCCGCGAAACGCCGGACGCGCGGCACGCGCCGTCGCCGCGATCGCGATCGCCTTCACGTATTCCTCGGCGCTTCGGCTTGGCCCGCCGAGCATCGGCACGCGCATCTTCGCGACGCCGAATTTCTTCGCGACCGCCGCGAACGCCGCGCGCACGCGCGGCAGCACGTGCAGATGCCCGTTGCTGTCCAGGTGCGTGATGTCGATGCCCGCCGCGAGCACGCGTTCGATCTGGGCGGAAAATTCGATCTCGATTTCGCGGCGCGGGATTTTGCCGGAGAGAAGTCGTCGCGCGAATGAGACGTGCGTTGGCGCGAATATTCCGCCGGGCGCGAGGTTCGGCACGTCGTCGATTGGCGCGACGGGCGCAAGCTGCGTAAGCGTCATGTGCACGCCGACGCCAAGCGCGGGCCGATCTTTCGCGATGCACACCGCTTCGTCGAAGTGCGCGCCGCCCGCCATGATCGTCGCCGAGCGCAGGATACCCGCGTCGAACGCCTTCGCGACCGCCTGGTTGACGCCGGCCGCGATGCCGAAGTCGTCCGCGTTGACGATGAGGAGCGTATGCGTCATGACGCGACGCCGAATGGACGGCGTGTGCCCGAAAAATATTGCACCACGGAGAACACAGAGGGCACGGAGTCATGCATGGAAAAAATCTCCGTGTTCTCCGTGTTCTCTGTGGTGAACTCTTTGCGTTTCATCCCTGATCGACCAGATCCGGAAGCTCGTGGCGCGGCCGTCGCACGCCGCGCAGGCCGCGCGTCTTGCGCCGCGCGTTCCAGAACGAGGCCAGTTCGCCGAGCAGCTTCACGATCACCGCCGGCGTCGCGAGCGTGGAGGTGCCGCGCACGCGCGAGCGGTACTGCACGGGTATCTCGCGGATCGCCAGCCCCCGGTCGAGCAGGCGGCACAGGATTTCCGCGTCGATGAACGAGCCGGTCGACGCGATCGGCATCACCGCCGCCAGCGCGTTGCGCGAAAACAGCTTGAAGCTGAAATTCACATCGCGAAACGAAAGCCCGAGCGCCGCGCGCAGGGTCAGGCGATACGCCGTCGTGTAGAGCTTGCGGATCCACCCCTCCTTGTCGCGCGTCGTGCGGTATCCGACAACCGCGTCGTAGCGGATCAACTCCACGATCGCGCGATCCAGGTCATCCCAGCAGATCGGGCAGTCGCCGTCGGTGTAAAACACGTACTCCTTCGTCGCCGCCGCGAAGCCCGCCTTCAGTGCGCCGGCAAAACGCGTGTTCGTATCGAGCGCCACGACGCGCACGCGCGGCTCCCCCGCCGCGATTCGCCGCGCGATCGAAAGCGTGGCGTCGGTGCTTTTGTCGTCCACCGCGACGATCTCGAAATCGTCGAAGCGCCGGCGCAGATAATCGAGCGCGCCATGCAGCGACGGCTCGATGTTCGCCTCCTCGTTGTAATACGGAATCACGACCGACAGGCTTCTCGCGTGCGGTACGGGGATCATCACCATGCGACACCTCCCACACATTTCACCGCGAAGGCGCAAAGAAAATTCATTCTTTGCGTCTTTGCGCGTGCCTTTGCGTCTTTGCGGTAAAACAACATTCCCTCAATCCATAACGGCGTCGAAAACAAGATGCCGCCACGTCGCCTTTTGGGCCGACGCGACAAACGCGATCTCCACGTCCTGCCCGCGCAGCTCGTCCGGGATGCTCGCCTCAAACGGCAGCCACCCGGGCGTGTCGCCCGCGGTCTTTACGAGGATCGGCGTGCCGTTGACGAGGATCGAAAACGTCACCGGCAACTTGTTCTTTTTGAGCGCGAGGTCCGTCAGCGCGACATGGCCATGAATGCGCCGCCGCGCCGTCATCGGGCCGTACACGATGTGGCGCTCTCCCGCGTCGGGCGGATGCAGCCAGATCGCGCGGCGCAATTCGCCGCCCGCCTTTTGCACCGTTCGCGCGGCGGAATCCCACGGCATCGCGCCGCAAACCCATCGCGTGCGCAAAAGTCCCTCGCCGAATGGACCGTGCTCTTCCGCGCGATGCGGGCCTCCGTAGAGGTAGCGATGCGTCTCGTCCGGCCCGTGGCAGGGCGCGTCGCGCCCGCGATCGCGCACGAACACGCGCGCCTCCGACAGATGTTCCTCGAACGCGAACGGCATCTCGGCGATCTTCGCGAGCGTCTCGGGCCCGCGCACGGCGACCGGATCGATCGCGACCGCGAAACGCGACTTTTCCCGCGTTTCGAGAACGAACGTGACGTCCTGCGTCGTGCCCGCCAGGTCCCCCGTATGAACCGACACGTCCTGCCAGCCGGAGAGGTGCTCGACCTTGCGCCTGAAGCGGACCTTCTCGCCGATTTGCACGCGCAGATGCTGGACCTTCAGGCGGCGCGCGCGGGCGGTGAACGTCTTGTCCGCAACGCCGAAGGCAAGCTCGATCGTCTCGCCAAGCAGCACCTTCG
Source organism: bacterium (assembly GCA_019912885.1). NCBI lineage: Bacteria > bacterium. Next base: position 33,470 of record JAIOHV010000123.1, on the reverse strand, counting down.
GAAACGTGACCGACACCGCGCCGTGCTCGCCGGGCGCGAGTGTCAGCGCCCTTCGGAAGATTCCATGCGAAACGATGCCTTCCGCGCCCACGGCCGCGCCGCCCTCGGCCCAGCGATCGTGAACGACGTAGCCCGCGCCGCCGCCGGGCAGCCAGTCCTCGATCTTCGCCGGCACGTGTTTCATCGACGGCGCCGATCTCCAGCGTTTGATATCGCGCCGCTCGCCGCCTTTCGTTTCGTAGCCCGCGCGCGCGTACAGCAGACCGTCGGCAAGGCGCTCGCGCGCCGCGCTGCTTTGGGCGTACACCACGTTTCGCGCCGCCTCGCGATCCGCCGGGATGGGCCGCTCGGCGTCGTCAAACGTCACCGGGATCGCCTGATACGCCGCGCCTTCGCGGCCGCCAAACGCCAGCCGTAATAAAAGCCCGGTGGAGTATCGATCCGCCCCCGCCATCGCCCGCGGGCGCACGAGCGTGCCGAGCCCGTGCGCGATGACTCCGTCGCGGTACTCCTCGATCTCCTTGGACGCGAAGCCGCCAAGTCCGATCGCGGCGTCCGCGCCAAGATCGATCGCGCGGCGCGCGAGATATTGATCTTCCGGCGTGAACAGCATGTCGAAATCCGGCGGCTGCGGCAGAAGCACCACGAGTCGGCCGTTTTCGCCGGCGACCGTGCGTGCACGCGCCACCGCGCCTTCGAACTCGGCGATCGTCGCGTCGCGCTGGCGCTTGTATTGCGGCTTGTCGGAAAAAACTTGTTGCCGCGAATAAAGAACACCCACCTTCGTACCGGCGACATCGAACACGCGCGCCGCCGCGTCCCGCCACGTCGCGTTCACCGGCACCGCGTCGATGCCGCCGATCGCACTCACGCCCGGGCGCACGCGGCGCGAAATCATCGGCACGGGCGCGAGGGCATCGACCCCGGCTTCCCGCAGGAAATCGATCACCTGGCTGCGGTTGCCGAGCGCGCGATAGAGCGGCCGTCCGACCATGTCCCTGAGCGGTTTGGGAGGCCGAAGCGGCATATACGCGAAGATCGTCATGTCCGCGGCGCCGATGAGATCGGAAAGACCCGCGAACGGATTTTCCGGTTCGGGCGCAAGTTGCCACCCGTAACCGCCCGAACCGACGATGCCGCCGAACAACATCGATGGCGCGCCCAAATCGGTGATGGCGACGGGGTCCGCCGGGTGCGGTTCGAGAATGTGTACCTGAATCCGGAAACGCTGCTTCGTTCCGAACGACCCCGTCACCCGCGCCCGTTTGCGCATGAACCGCCCGACGTTATCGAACGGCCGTCCCGGCCCCTGAACGAGGATCACCCGCCGGCCGCGCGCGAAAACGCGGTCGAGTTGTTCGACAAACGTGAAATCCGTCGTATCCCCTTCATAAAATTCCCGGAACGTCAGATCCCAGTGGTGCGGAAAAACCGCGACGACATCGCCCGCGCGCTGCATCTCGCGCACGTACGCGGCGGCATCGCCCCAGTCGGTGTTCGGCTCGTCGAGCTTTTTCGCGAGCGCCAGCGCGTTCACCGCCAGGATGCCCGCGACGATCGGGACGCCGATGACCCATCGAGGCCGGGCGCGCAAAACCGCCGCGAGAAAAAACGCGAACACGGGCAGCAGGAACAGCACGTACCGCGTGTGCATCGGGTTGGTCTTCGAAAGATGCCACCCGGCAAACAGCGTCGGCCCCGCAAGAAGGACAAGGGCGATCGTCCCGCGCCAACGCAGGGCGATCGCCCCCATCACCATCGCCGCCGCGAGCGCGATCAGCACCCATTCCGGCGCGACCGGGTTTTTCGTGCCGAGAAGGAAATAGTCGGCGCCAAGCTGCTTGAAAAACGCGAGCGGCTCCGCAGACATGCCGCCATAGAGCCCGTGCCGCGCCTCCGAGTAGCGAATGGCTTTTTCCACGCGTAACAGTTGCGGAACGATCGCCAGCATCGCTGCCGCGCCCATCGCGAAAAACCACCAGCGCGGCCGGCGCGAGCGAAAATGCGCCACGAGATCGGCGATGACCACGAGACCGAGCGACCCGGCGAACAGAAGAAAAAAGAAGTGCGTGTAGATGCCCGCGACCGTCGCGGCGAGAAAGCCCAGCAGATCGCGTGCGCGCCGATAGGTGACGTATTGCGCGCCAAACAGCATCGAGACGCACGCGAACATCAGCACCACCGGGTAGGCGCGCGCCAGCCGGGCGTTCTCGAGAACCACCGCGTTGGTGGTGAAGATCAGCGCCGCGGCCAAACCGCCGGCAAGGCCGATGGACTTGCGGCCGAGAAGGAACAGCGCGGCGGCGCCCATCGCAACGAGGATCGCCGACGGGAGGCGCGGATTGGAGATCGGCGTCCCGTGAAAGTGGAGCCAGAATTTCAGGAACTTGTAATAGATCGGCGACTGGTCGATGGGCAGCGCCTTCGGCCAGGTCAGCCGATGGGCGATGTCCAGATCCTGCGACTCCATGAGCGTGGGCTCGCGCCCGGAAAGGTTGGACGCAAAAAACGCGAACGACGCGAGAAAGACGGCGAACGCCAGCGCCGCCGTGCGTCGCGAATCGATGATCCGCGGATCGGATGGCGGGACGTCAGGCGGCATGAATCCGCCGTGCCGCAAGAATCGACATGGTCCCTCCCTCAAACGACGGCGGAACAAACGGTTCCGCTTCCCGGCCCCGCGGCTATATCAGTTGATTACAAACCCGCAACAATGGCGGATGACATCGCAATGACAATCGAATCTCATTTTCAATGCGAACCGCGCGGATTATCCGCCAAGCGTGCCGCGAGATCAATTGAATTTCGCCGTGCCGGATCAATCGGTCTCGACGCCGGGGGTCTTGGCGCCATCCCGCGTCACGCAAGGGCGCGATCTTAATACCGATTATCCGAGATACTCGGACAATCGGCTGACGAACTGACTGCGCGCGAGCGTTTTGTGAAAACCGGCCTCGCGGGCGATCGTCATCATCTCCACGTTCTTGTGCGAACCGAATATCACAAGCTGGGCGCCGCCCGCGCCCGCCGCGATGCGCGCCAGATCCGCGGGAAGATCCTCGGAGCGCACGTCCATATCGACGAGCACGCGCCTGACGCCGCCCTCCGCCAGCCTCTCCAGGAGCTGATCGAGCGTGCCGGCAAACTCGATTGCCGCCGAGCCCGCGGATTCGCGAACCTTGCTTTTGAACATCAGGTCGTTCGACCACATCACGATCATGGCGATTCCTTTCCCTTTTCCGTGCCCGTGCCCGCGCCCGGCCACCTTTGAATACGAACCGCTGAACACGAACCGCGACCGTAAGGGAGCGGGTCTCCCGGATACGAACCGCGACCGTTAGGGAGCGGGTCTCCCGTTCCCGGATACGAACCGCTACCGTAAGGGAGCGGGTCTCCCGTTCCCGGATACGAACCGCGACCGTTAGGGAGCGGGTCGATTCTAGGCCAGGTTGAATTACCACGCGAAATCCCGCGCGCGTCAACGCAACCCTCGACGCGCGCCCGTCTTGGCGCTATAAGCCGCGCGAGATCGAAAGGGTCCGCACATTGTCGGGTGATAATCAAACGCGGGAGCCGGAACCGGGACCTGATCAAGGCGGGCCGGAAGTCCGCGCCCGCCGCCTCCACGAAGCCATCGGACACGCCGCCCATCTCCTGCCCGCTCAGGGCCCCATCTCGATCTTCATTCATCACAATACGCTGCACGCCTTCGAGGATCGCCCGTTCGAAGATGCCGTCGTCGCCGCCGGGCGCCTGTTCGGCTGTGAGCCCTTTCTGCCCGAAGGACACTATCGAAACGAATTCGCCGCCGGCCGCATCCGCGAAATCGACCTGCGCGATGTTCTCGCCCGCGACCTCGGCGACACCGCCGATACCTGTCTTGGCGATTTCATCGCGCGCTTCGATCTGCGTTTCGCCGCGCTCGCGCGCGGCATCGACGCGCCCGCCGAAACCGAACTTCGCTGGCTGATCGAGGAAACGGCGCTGCTTCGCCGCTTCCGCGACGACGCCCCGCACGAGGCGCGTGGGCGCGTCATCGACGCGCATCGCGGCGCCGCGCGCGCCCTGTCGCGCGGCGACGAACCCGCCGCCCTTCGCGCCCTCTGGAGCGCTTGCGTCCACGCCGCCGAACGCGCGACGGACGGATATGATGCCTCGGCGAATTTGCGTTCCACTCAATCCTCAATCCTCAATCCTCAATCCTCAATCCTCAATCCTCAATCCTCGTCACCGCGTCACCGCGACGCGCTGCTTGTGCTGACCGGCCGCGACGCGGACGCCCTCGCGCATCCGATACTCATCCGCGTTTGCGCCGCGTTCCTGGATCAAGGCATCGCCTATTGGCCCATGCCCGATCGCGACGCGGGCCTGTACGCGGGCACGCGCGATCTCTATGGCCGCGAGCCCGATCGCGGACCGGGCTTTCCCGCGGAGTTTGCCCGCCTGCTTGCGTTCGATCGCGAGGCCGGGCGATCCGCCGAGGCATCCGCCGTGCATTCGCTTTCGGTGCTTGGTGTCGGCGCGGACGAATGGGATGCGTTTGTCGCCGCTTCGCTTCTGGCGCTGCGCGGATGGGCCGGCATGATCCGTCAGGTCGAGGAGCGCCCGGATCGCGTTCCGTCCTTCGCGCCGCCCGCGAGGCTCGTCGATTTCCTCGCGCTCCGGCTTCTGGCCGATCGCGCGGCCTGCGCGCACGTGCTGCTGGAAGAGCGATTCGACCTGCCGCTCGCCGATCTGCGCGACGCCGCCGGCGCGATTCCGGCGGACGATGCGCCCCGGGACGCCGCAAGCCCGCCGATTCGCGATGCGTACGTGCTTTATCAGGTCGCGCAACTCGCCGGCCGATCCGCGCGCGAGGTCGGCGCGCTCGACGCCAGGGCGGTCCGCGACGTGCTCGACGACATCGAGGCGTTCGGCGACATCGAGCGCCGCCGGCTCTGGCATCTCGCGTACGAGCGGCGGCATCGGATCGGCATCCTCGACGCGCTCGCCGCGCACCACGATCGCGCGCCGCGAATCCAGGCGGACCCCCCGCGTTTTCAGGCGATGTTCTGCATCGACGAGCGCGAGGAATCGATCCGCCGTCATCTCGAGGAGGTCGAGCCCGCGTGCGAGACCTTCGGCTACGCCGGTTTTTTCGGCGTCGCCATGTATTACCGCGGCGCATCGGACGCGCACCCGCGCCCGTTATGCCCCGTCGTCATCCGTCCCGCGCACGAAGTGACCGAACGCATCCTCGAGACGCACGAAACCGAGGCTCGCGTGCGCCGCGCGCTACTTCGCCGCATCGGCCGCATGCGCCGCTCCTACGACGTAGGCAGCCGAACCTTCACGCGCGGCGCCGTCCTCACCGCGATGCTCGGCGCGCTTGCCGCGTTTCCGCTGATTGCCCGCGTTCTGTTTCCGCGCACCGCCGCCCGCGTGCGCCATCGGATCGGCCGCCTGACGCGGCTTCCCGCGCGCACGCAACTGTCCGTCGAGCGCGACGAAAACGCGGCGCCCATGCTCGGCGAACGCGCGGGCTACGATATCGCCGAGATGGCGTCGATTGTCGCGGCCGTGCTTCGGGAAACAGGGCTTGCCGCGCGGCTTTCGCGCCTCGTCGTCATCGTCGGACATGGATCGTCGAGTCTGAACAACCCCCACGAGTCGGCGCACGATTGCGGCGCGTGCGGTGGCGGGCGCGGCGGCCCGAACGCGCGCGCGTTCGCGCTGATGGCCAACAACCCGGCCGTCCGCGAGGAGCTGGCCCGGCGTGGCGTTTCAATTCCGCCGGCGGCGCGATTTGTCGGCGCGGAGCACAACAGTTGCAACGACGCCGTGAGCTTTTTCGACGACGAAGTCCCCACGACGCACCGCGCCGATTTCGAGGCCGTGCGCGTCGCGTTCGATGCGGCCCGCGAGCGAAACGCGCACGAGCGCTGCCGGCGCTTCGATCACGCGGGCGACGCGATTTCGCCCGCGATGGCGCTTGAGCACGTGGAAATGCGCACGGAGGATCTCGCGCAGCCGCGCCCGGAGTACGGCCACGCCACGAACGCGGTGTGCGTCGTCGGCCGGCGCGAAAGGACGCGCGGGCTGTTCCTTGATCGCCGCGCCTTTCTCGTTTCGTATGATCCGTCCACGGACGGCGCCGACGGGGCGATCCTCGAGCGCGTGCTCGCGGCGGTCGTGCCGGTGTGCGCGGGCATCAGCCTTGAATACTACTTTTCGTTCGTCGATCCGATTGGCTACGGCTGCGGAACGAAGCTGCCGCATAACATCAGCGCGATGCTCGGCGTCATGGACGGGCACGCGAGCGACCTGCGCACGGGCCTGCCCTGGCAGATGGTCGAAATCCACGAGCCCGTCCGCCTTGTCATTGTCGTCGAGACGGATCCGGATACGCTTCTGGCGGTGCTTGCGCGCCTGCCCGCGATCGACCGCCTCGTGCGTCATCGCTGGATCACGCTCGCGACGCTCGCGCCCGGCGGCGTGGACATCCGTCTCTTCGAAGCCGCGAGCGGAGCCTTCGTGCCGCACGAGATCGAATCGGACGAACTGCCGATCGTCGCGTCATCGGCGCGCTGGTACGCCGGCCGGCGCGACCCCATCGCCTGCGCGACGATCGCGCCCGCGGGAGGCGCACGATGAGCGCCGGCGCGGAATGGGGCATCACCGAGAGCCTGGCCCTCGCCGCCGCGGCCGCGCCGCCCGCGCTCTTCCTCGTGCTCGGCGGCGCGGGGTTCTTGCGCCGCCCGTTTGGCGAAACCGCCGTCGGGCGAATGACGCGCGGGACGTTCGTCTTCGCGTTTTTATGCCACGCGCTCGTCGCGGGGATGATGATCGCCGGCGGCCGGACCCTTGTCGCGCTGCGCCTGCCCGATTGGTTTCACGTCGGCGATTACCGCTTCGAGATCGAATTCATCTTCGATCGTCTCTCCGTCCCGTTCGCGCTGTTTTCGACCGCGCTGCTCGGCGTCGTCGGCGCGTTCGCGCATCGTTACGTGCACAAGGAGCGCGGCTACAACCGCTTCTTCACCCTGCTCGCCCTGTTCGCGACCGGCATGAACCTCATCGTTCTCGCGGGCGGCGTCGAGTTGGCGTTCGCGGGATGGGAGCTTGTCGGTCTGTCCGCCGGCCTGCTCGTCGCGTTCTTCCACGACCGGCGCGCGGCGGTCGAAAATGGCTTCCGCGCGCTTGTCGTCTATCGCGTTTGCGACGCGGGCTTCCTTGTCGCGGCCATCTTGTTGCGCACCTGGACGGGCTCCGGCGAATACGGACACATCTTCGGTGACGCGCCCTGGCCCGGCGCCGGCGCGGCGCTGACCGGCACGCAGGCGACGATCGTCATGTTGCTTGTCGTCGTCGCGGTGATGGGCAAATGCGCGCAGGTGCCGTTTTCCGGCTGGCTGCCGCGCGCGATGGAAGGCCCCACGCCCTCCAGCGCCATTTTCTACGGCGCGCTCTCGGTCCACGCGGGCGTGTATCTGCTTTTGCGTTTCGCGCCGCTGTTAGAGGAAACGGCCGTCGCGGCGGCGGTCATCGTCGTCATGGCGCTCGTCACCTCGCTGGTCGCGACGACCGTCGGCCGCGTTCAGACGGACATCAAGACCGCCCTTGCTTTCGCCACGCTGACGCAGGTGAGCCTCATCCTCGTCGAGGTCGGGCTCGGCCTGTATTGGCTCGCCATCTTGCACACCGTCGGGCATGCGTGCGTTCGTTCGCTCCAGTTTCTCCGCGCACCGAGCCTGCTGCACGATTTTCATAACGTCGAAAACGCCGTTGGCGGCCATCTGGCCCACACCGGGCTGCATTACGAGCGCCTGCTGTCCGCGTCCGTGCGCCGGCGGTTGTATCGCTTCGCGCTCGAGCGCGCGCATCTGGACGATTTCCTCGACCGCTTCGTCGTGCGTCCGTTCGTCGGAACGTTTCGCGCATTCGACCGGTTCGAGAAGAATTTCGCGATATCGCTCGACGGCGCGGCGCGAAAATCCGCCCCGCGCCCGCCCTCCGGGGGCGCGCGATGACGTTTTTTGTCCCGTGGATCGCGATCATGGTCCTCGCGCCCGTCGCGGGCGCGATCGTCGCGCGCGCGATTCCCGCGCGGCAGCGCCGCGTCGTGCTTGTCGTGAACCTGCTCGTTCTCGCGGCGTCGGCCGGCGCGCTCATCGAACGCGGTGCGCGCGGCGCGAGGGGTGCGTGGCTTGATCCGCTCGATCCCGGCCCGATGTTCGGTGCGCGGGCGGTGTTCGTCCTGGACGAACTCAACGCGACGCTGTTCGTTTTCGCCGCAACGGTGGCGCTGTTTGTCGCGGTTGTCGCGCCGATGCGCAAATGGAGCGAGGGCAGCGCCGCGCGGATGATGCTGGCCGAGGCGTTCATCGCCGGCGGTTTCGCCTCCGCGACCGACATCGGCCTGGCCGCGTTTTTCGTGCTTTCGTTTCTTCCGCTCGATCTCGAGCTTGGCGCGTTTCCGAACGCCGCGCGCGTGCGCCCGAGCTTTCGCATCAACGCCCTTATCGCCGCGTCGCTGTTTGTCGCGGGCGTCGCGCTTGCGCGCTCGGCGTCGGCGTTCGGCGCGGGGCTCATCCTCGCCGCCGCGATGGTGCGCCAGGGCGTGGCGCCGTTTCAGTCCTGGCTGCCGCATCTATTCGCGCGGGCCCCCCTCCCGGCCGTTTTGATGTTCGCCGTGCCGCAGTGGGGGACTTTCGCCGCGCTTCGCCTCGTGGTCCCCGCGGCGCCCGTCGTCATGGGATCCGTGCTCGCCGTCGCGACGGCCGCGACGTGCGTTTACGGCGCGGGCATCGCGCTTGTGCAGACTGACGCGCGCCGCGCGTTCGGGTGGTTGTTCGTAAGCGAAACGGCGATCGTCTTCGCGTCGCTCGCCGGCGCATCGGAGACCGGCCTCGCCGGCGGTCTTCTCCTTTTCCTTTCAAGCGGCCTGGCGCTCGCCGGTCTTGGCATGACGCTCGCCGCCCTGGAGGCGCGCCGCGGCCGCGTCACCCTTGCGCGCTACAGCGGCGGATACGAGAACACGCCACGCCTGGCGGCGGGCTTCCTTTTGCTCGGCCTGTGTTCCGTCGGCTTTCCAGGCACGCTCGGATTTGTCGGTACCGAGCTGCTCGTCGCGGACGCCGTCACGACGCGCCCCGGCCTTGGCATGGCGATCGTCGTCGCGACGGTGTTGAACGGTCTGGCCGTCGTGCGGATGTATTTTCGCCTGTTCTGCGGCGAACGCGTGCCGGTCAATCCGCGGCTCGCATTGCGCCGGCGCGAGGACCTGGGTTTCATGGCCCTTGTCTTCGCACTTGCGCTTCTTGGACTGTGGCCGCAGCCGATTCTCGCTTCGCGCGTGAAGGCCGCGCACGTTGTCCGGTCGCCGGACGATCCGGCGCCGGCGTTTCGATTGTCGTCCCTGGGCGAGCGCGCACCCCGCCGTCGTGCCGGTCCGGTTCGAGCTGCCAACCCTGACGTGCTGACAAATTGGCGGAGCACGCCCCAACAGCCTGAATAGACTCAGCAATTCGCATTTCGACCGTGCATGAGCCTGACAATCTGGCAGGCACGCTTGCAGCACCAAAATTCCCGGCAATTCAAAAATAAGCAACAAAATCAGTCGCTTGCATCCGTGCATCGAACCTGGCACGCGTGTTGCTTTTTCAACAGAGCGAATCGAACAGCAACGCGCGCCGGTCGCGCGGACGGGGGCCGCTTCCCCGTCCAAGGAGGTACACCCATGTTTTCGACGCTGGTTTTGATTGGAGTTCCCGTTCTTTTTCTGATTGTCGGGACCTTGGCCGCGCTTTCGTTCGCGCGTTCGCCCGGCGAGGAGACTGTCCAGGCGGACGTCGTCCGCGAGCGCATCCTTCTGGCCGTGCAGCCGAACTCGTCGCTGTTCGCGCCAAGCGGAAATGCGGGTCGCGAGATCCGCGAACTCTCGCTCGAGGAACTGGTCGCCGCGGTCGAGGAGCACGTGCGTCAGGAGCGCCAGGCGGCGCAGGAATTTTCGCGTAACCCGTCCATGCGGACGCTGTGGCTCAACTGAGCAGGGAGGCGCCCATGACCGCGACGATCAACGACCTGCGCGTCATCGAGCTGTTCGCCGGCATCTCCGACGACGACCTCGAGGTCGTCCGAAAGATCGCGCTCGTTCGCCAATACACCGCCGGCGAGCGCGTGTTCAGCCTGGGCGACGACGCGCGCACGTTGCTTGTCGTCACCGCGGGCACGATCGCGCTGACGATACCGATCATGCTCAAGGACGCGCTCGACGATATCGCCCTCGAGGAAAAAGGCCCGGGCTCGGTGATCGCGTGGTCGGCTCTCGTGCCGCCTCACAAGTTCACGCTCGGCGCCACGTCGAAAACGGCCGCCGAGCTTCACTGCTTTGACCGCGAGGCGATCGAGCGGCTGTTTGCCGAGCGCCCGCATCTGCACCCCGTCATCATCGGCAACCTCAACCGCGTGATCGCAAGCCGCGTCACGCTGCTCGAGGCGCTGGTGGCCCGCAATCTCCAGCGATGGGTGGCGGAGAGGTACCAATGACGCGGCCGGCGCCATCGAAATTACCCGGCGCGGTATCCCTGGCGATCGGCGCGCTCGCGCTTATCGCCTTTGCGGCGGCCGGCGCGGCCCGCTCCGCTCCGGCCGGCGAGGCATCCGTTCACGACTCGAACCCAAAAAGCGCGGCGGCGACCGCGGAACTCGACGAAACCCACGATCCTCCAGCGTCGGAAGACGAGTTCCCGGTGCCCCCGCCGCCGTTCACCGAGGGCTATTTCCCGTGCACGGAATGCCACGCGGACATGGAAACAAACAGGGAGCGCCGCGAACTGACCGAGATGCACGAGGACATCGAGCTCAACCACGGCCCGCGCGATCGCTGGTGCTTTGACTGCCACGACCCCGACAACCGCGACGTGCTGCGCCTGGCCGGCGGCCGCGAGGTGCCGTTCACGGAATCGTATCGGCTCTGCGGACAGTGCCACGGCGAAAAGTTGCGCGACTGGAAGGTCGGCGTTCACGGCAAACGCACCGGCGAATGGAACGGCAAGCGCCAGTACCTGCTTTGCGCGCATTGCCACAACCCTCATACGCCGCATTTCGCGCCGATCGAGCCCCTGTCCGCGCCGGCCCGGCCGGGAGATATCCGATGACGGCGAAAGCGCAAGTCACGATCAGCGACAATCGCGAAACCGGTCTCTCGCGCCGCGGTTTCGTCAAGGGCGCGCTCGCCGCCGCGGCGACCGGCCTTCTCGCCTCGTGCAGCCCGGCCGCGCGCGAGGCCTTTTTTCAACGGCACTTCCGCGAACTGACGCAAGACGACAAGGAACGGATCCTCGACCGCTTGGAGGCGGAATACGGCCGCAAGTACGGCGGCGAGTTCACAGTCGACGCCGCCCCCGCTGCCGAGGGAGTGCAGTTCGCCTACGCGCTCGATCTGTCGCGCTGCGTCGGCTGCCGCCGCTGCGTGCACGCGTGTGTGAAGGAGAATAACCAGTCGCGCGATCCGGAAATGCACTGGATCACCGTGCTGCAAATGGACAAGGAAAAGGGCATCGACCTCTCCCACGCGACGGCTTACTACAATCCGAAGCAGGTTCCCGAAGAGGGCCATTTCTACGTGCCCGTTGCCTGCCAGCAGTGCCGGCGGCCTCAGTGCGTCACGGTCTGCCCGGTCGGCGCGACGTGGCAGGAGCCCGACGGCATTGTCGTCATCGACTACAACTGGTGCATCGGCTGCCGCCTGTGCATGGCCGCCTGCCCCTACGGCGCGCGCCATTTCAACTGGGCGGAACCGAATATCCCGGATGACGAGGTCAACCGCGACACGCATTACCTCGGCAACCGCCCGCGCTACAAAGGCGTCGTCGAGAAGTGCACCTTCTGCATCCAGCGCACGCGCAACGGCCGATACCCGGCGTGCGTCGAGGCGTGCCCGGTCGGCGCGCGCAAGTTCGGAAATATCCTCGATAAGGACAGCGAGATCCGCTACGTCATCGAGAACAAGCGCGTGTTCATCCTGAAGGAAGAAATCAATACGCAGCCGAAGTTCTACTACTTCTACGGCGTGTGAGAGGGCTCATGCATTTTCTGGAATTCGTCAAGGGAAGCTTCCGGATCTGGACAAGCGGCGGCAAGGGTTACTGGTCGTGGCTTGCGTTTCTCGGCATGTGCGTCATGGTGGGCGCGTTCGGATACGCCGAGCAGCTCCAGCGCGGCCTGGTCACCACGTCGATGCGCGACCCGGTGAGCTGGGGCTTTTACATCGGCAACTTCACGTTCCTCGTCGGCGTCGCCGCCGCGGCCGTAGTGCTTGTCATCCCCGCCTACATCTATCACTGGAAGCCCATCAAGGAGATCGTGATCATCGGCGAGCTGCTCGCGGTGAGCGCGGTCATCATGTGCCTGCTCTTCGTGGCGGTGGATATCGGCCGGCCCGACCGCTTCTGGCATCTCATCCCCGGCATCGGGCACCTGAACTTCCCATCGTCGATCCTCGCGTGGGACGTGCTGGTGCTGAACGGCTACGCCGTGCTGAACCTCGTTGTCGTGACGTATCTGCTCTATTGCGCGTTCGTGAAACGCGAAGCGTCGGCGAGCTTCGTCACGCCGCTCATCCTGATGTCGATTCCGTTCGCGGTCAGCATCCACACGGTGACGGCGTTCGTGTACAACGGTCTGCCCGCGCGCCCGTTCTGGAACAGCGCGATCCTGGCGCCGCGCTTTCTCGCTTCGGCGTTTTGCTCCGGGCCCGCGATCATCCTGGTGCTGTTGCAGCTTCTCAAAAAATACACGCGCCTGGAGATCAAGAACGAGGCGATCTGGAAGATCGCGGAGTTGATGGCCTACGCGATGTTCATCAACCTGTTCCTGCTCGGCGCGGAGATCTTCCGGGAATATTACTCCGGAACGCACCACCTGCTGTTTTTCGAATATCTGTTCACGGGAATCGACGGCAAGACGGCGCTCGTTCCGTACGCCTGGTTCTCCGTATTCGCGAGCGTCGCGGCGTTCCTCATCTTCCTCATCCCCGCGACGCGCAAAAACCCGGTGACGCTGAACCTCGGCGCGCTTCTCATCTACGCCGGCGTGTACATCGAAAAGGGTATCGCGCTTGTCATTCCCGGCTTCACGCCGTCCACGCTCGGCGAGATCTACGAATATTCCCCAAGCCCCGTGGAGATCAAGGTCGCCGTCGGCGTGTTCGGTATCGGCTTTCTGATCTTCACGCTGATGCTGAAGGTGGCCCTGCCGCTGATGCTCGGCGAGTTCGATATCGACCAGCCCGTGCCCGCGCGTGCGCGCGATCGGGCGAAGCCGGCGCCGGCGGCGGCGGGATAGAGGCCGCGCGCGCCTATCACGCGCCTGTCACGCCCGGCGCGCGGCGGGGCGGTTCGTGCTACGATGAGCGTGCCCCTAAAGGAAGTTTCGCGTGGCGTTTGCCCGGATCGATCGACTCAGCCTGCGCTTTTTTTTGAGCGTGGCGATCCTGATTCTCTGCAGTCAGGCTGCGGGCTTTTTCGTCATGTACCAGTACGCGGAAAACCGCATGGTCGAGGCCAGCCGCCAGCAGGCGGCGCTCGCCACGCGCCTTGTCCACCTGGCGCTCGAAGACGGCATGACGCAAAAGGACGACCACCTCGTCCGCCGCATGGTGAAGGCGTTCGGCGGCGCCGGCGATCTGCAGCGCGTGATGATCATCGACCGCGAGGGCGAGGTGCGCTTTTCCAGCGACCCGTCCGTCGAGGCGCGTCACTTCGAGCAGAACTCGGCGACGTGCCTGGTCTGCCACCAGAATCCCGCCGAGTCGCGCGAACGCAGTGCGATGCTCGAGATCGAGGGCGGCCGCACGCTGCGCGTCGTCGATCCGGTGCCGAACCGCGTGGCCTGCTACGGATGCCACGACGAGAGCCACCGCATCAACGGCCTCGTCGTCGTGGACGTGCCGCTCGAAGGCGCGCTCGACGATCTTCGCCAGGCGATGGGGCCGCTGGCCGCCGCGTCAAGCGCCATCGGGCTCTCGCTGCTGGCCGGTACGGGCCTCGTCTTCCGGCGCTTGCTGGTGCGCCGGCTGCGCCGGTTCGAAAAGACCGCGCGCGCCATCGCGAAAGGCGATTTTTCAAGCCGCGTACCGGTGGTCCAAAGCGACGACGCACTCACCCGCGTAGAGACGCAGTTCAATTCCATGGCTGACGCGGTCGCGGCGCTGCTCGGCCGCGTGCGCGAGCAGCGCGCCGACCTGGAGCGCGTCATGAACTCCGTGGACGACGGCATGGTGGTGCTGGACCGCGAACGCACGGTCGTCGCCGCGAACGAGGCGTTCGCGCGCCGCTTCCCGATCGGCGACGCGACGCTCATCGGCGTGCGTTGCTGCGGCGATCGCGAACGCGGGGGCCTGGGCTGCCACGACGACGGCTTCTGCCCGACGTTGCATTGCTTCGGCGCGGGCCACGTTCAAACCGCCATCAAACGCCGCGTGCAACCGGACGGAAGCGTGCGTCATGAGGAGGTGCGCGCATCTCCGGTGTTCGGCGAGGACGGGCAGGTGAGCCACGTCGTCGAGGTGTGGCGTGACATCACGGATCGGCGCAGCGAGGAGGCCAAGCTGGCCGACACCGAGCGCATGGTGTCGCTTGGCATGCTGGCCTCCGGATTCTCGCACGAGGTCAACACGCCGCTCGGGTCGATCGGCATGTGCCTGGATGGCATCGGCCGCGTGGCCTCGACGAACTCCGAACTCGACGACGGCGTGCGCGCGCAGATCGCGGAGTACGTCGGCGTGGCCAGCAAGCAGGTGCGGCGCGCGGGCGCGATCACCGAGCAGTTCCTTCGCCTGGCGCGGGGGCAGTCGCTTTCGGCCTCGTCGGTCGATCCGGTGGCGTGCGCGGATTCGGTGGCCGCGCTTTGCCGCCAAAAGACGCGTGCGGCGGGCGTGGAGCTTAAGGTGGTCGAGCCGGCCGCTCGACCGTCGGTGGTGGCCGACGAGTCCGCCGTGCAGCAGGTTTTCCTGAATCTCATCCTCAACGCGATCGACGCCTGCGAGTCCGGGCACCATATCGCGGTAACGTTCGCCGTCGAGCCCGGCCGCTTGCTTGCGCGCGTCGCCGACGACGGGCGCGGCATCGCGCCCGGGGACCTTCCGCGCGTGTTCGAGCCGTTCTTTTCGCGGCGCGCCGCCGGCACCGGGCTTGGGCTTTTCGTCTCGCTCAATCTCGCGCATAGCTGGAACGGAGACATCACTCTCGAGAGCGCGCCCGGCGAGGGCACGACTTTCACCGTTCATTTCCCGATCCCGACAAACGGAGACGCATGAATCCCGCCCGCGTGCTCGTCGTTGACGACGACGATACCTTTCGTGGACTGACCATCGCGGAGTTGCGCTCGCGCGGTTTCGCGCCGACGCCCGCGGCCGGGGTGCAAGCCGCCAAGATGGAACTGGCGCGCGGCGAACACGACCTCGTGCTGCTCGATCTGCGCCTTGGCGACGGCAGCGGGCTCGACGTGCTGCGTCACGCGCGTGAGCACGCGCCGTCGGTCGAGGTCATCGTGCTCTCCGGCCAGGGCGACATCGAAACCGCCATCGAGGCGATGCGCCTTGGCGCGTTCGACTACCTGCGCAAGCCGTGCCCCACGGACGAGCTCGAGGTCACGCTGCAAAAGGCGCGCGAGCGGCAGCTGCTCATCGAACGCAACGAAATCCTCTCCGGCGGATTCGCGCCGCCGGACCTGGCGGGAGAGTTTGTCGGCAAGAGCGAGCCGTTTCGCAGGGTGATCGAGATGATCGACCGCGTCGCGACGACCGACTCTTCGGTGCTGATCCTCGGCGAGACGGGCGTCGGCAAGGACGTCGTCGCCAAGCTCATCCACGCGCGAAGCAAGCGGCGCGCGAGCCCGTTTGTCGTCGTGGAGTGCGCGGCGCTGCACGGCGATCTTCTGCACAACGAACTGTTCGGCCACGAGAAGGGCGCGTATACCGGCGCGACCGCGGCCAAGCACGGCCTGTTCGAGGTGGCCGACAAGGGCACGATTTTCCTCGACGAAATCGGGGACGTAAACCTGGAAACGCAGGTCAAAATGCTGCGCGTGCTGGAGACCGGGCGCTTCCGGCACGTGGGCGGCACGCGCGAGATCGCGGTCGACACGCGCGTCGTCGCGGCGACCAATCGCGACCTCGCCGACATGATGGAGAAGGGCTATTTCCGCAAGGATCTTTACTTTCGTCTGTCCACGATCCGCGTCGACGTTCCGCCGCTGCGCGAGCGCCCCGCGGACATCCCGGTGCTCGTCGAGCATTTCCTTTCGCGCGCCAACGAGCGCTTCGGGCAGCGGCGCCGATTTTCCGCGGGCGCGATGGCGCGCCTTTCCGCCTATCGCTGGCCGGGCAACGTGCGCGAGCTGCTGCACGTGGTGGAACGCTCGGTAATCCTCGCGACGGGCGAGACGATCGACGAGTCGATGTTGCCTTCGGAGATTCGCGAATCGGACGACGCGGGCGGCCCCTTCGCCACGCTCGAAACGGTGGAGCGCCGGCACATCCGCCGCGTGCTGTCGGCGGTCGAAGGCAACCGCGCCCGCGCCGCCGCGATGCTCGGCATCAGCGAACGCACCCTCTACCGCCGCATCAAGGAACTCGGACTGGACGAAAAGCCGGACGTGCGGCCCTGAGCGAGCGGGTACGCACTATCCCGTCATCAACACCAGAACCGCGATGCCGACAAACGTCGCGATCTCGAGAATTACCCAGCCGGCGAAATAAAAGCGGTCATCCAAACGCATCGCCTTCCCCGTTCAATAGAGCATGAATATACCGCCGGCGAGAACGAGGCAGACGAACAGCGCCCCGATGGCCGCCAGGACGATCCATCCGCTCGAAAGTTCCACCCGCGACACGTCGAAGACATCCCGACGCCGCGTCCGCACGAGCGAAAGTAGATGCGCCACGATACCGACGATGATCGCGACCACGGCGACGACGCAAAACGGTTTGACGATCGACCAGGCGGCGAGGATGTCTTCCACGGTTACCACCTCCGCCTCGAACGCGCCGCGCACGGCGCTCCGGCACCCGAACCATCCGTCCGCCACCGAAAACGCCGCGAGCGCGTCACCCTCGCGCACTACAGCGGCGGATGCGAAAACACGCCACGACTGGATCAGTCGCGCGATATCTGCAAGGCCGGGACGCCGGCGGCAAGCCGGATCGGCCGTCGCGTTTTGTACGGGTTTGTCGGCGGGAGATAAGCGGTTTTCAGGAAGATCGTCAGAAGCACCAAGGCGAGCAACAGGAAAAACCGCACTTCCAGAAAGAAGTAATGCAACGTGACGTAATAGATCACCCACCAGGGAACGGCGAGCAGCCAGCGGTACGCGGACAGATTCTTCAACGGCGAACATTCGAGACTCAGCACCGGGATCAGGAACCACAAGGCCACCACCGGCCAGCCCTGCAGTGCGACGAGCGGTGTGCGCTGCAGGAACTCCCGGAAAGGATCCGTCGATTGGTAGAGGTCCTGGTACGCCCAGACCCACCAGCCGAGTTCGATTCCCGTCGCCTCGATCGCCAGCGCCATCGACGAAATGACGATACCCGCGACCACGATCACCGGCATCAGGCGTCCTCGCCAGACCGCGACGCGGTCAACGATCCGTTCGGATATGGACCAGCCGATGTAGCAGTTGAGCAACCACCCGCCGATCACCGGCGCGGGGACGCCGGCGATCTTGAATCCCGCCCGAGGATGGAAATACTGTGGCATTCCCTTGTAGTGGTCGTGGTTAGACCCCAGGTATTCCCGCAGCCAGAACATGACGATTCCCAGCCCGAAAAAGATCAGGGTGAAACGCGCACCCCTGGTTCTCCAGGAATGGTAGATGCAGATGAGGAGCATCAGGGCCGCGGGGCCCGTGAGCATGAACTTATAGGTGTCCATGCGCCCCCGCCTTGGCGCTCGACTCCATCGGAACCAACGCGCTTTTCGCGGGGCTTCGTCGCGCCAGGGCGGCAAACGACGACAGCGCCCAAAGCAATGTTATGGCAACGACGGGATAGCTGTAAAAAAGGACGCGGTAGTCGCCCGCGGAGCGGCTCGCGAAAATGATGGCCGCGAGCATGACGGCGTTGAAAAATACGGGCCTCGGGTTCACGGCCATCAGAAGCACTTGCGCGAAACCGATCTTCAGCATCAGCAAACGCGCGTTGCCGACGATGTTCAGATCGACCGTGGCGACATCCAGAATGATCAGCAACGCCGCCACGAACGGGATGTTGGCAAAAAGTAATTTTACGGAACCCGTATTTTTTTCAAGCATTTCGAGCTCGTTTGCGCTAGCGCGACTTCGCGGCGAAATTAAGCCTAGGCGGTAAAGATGGGGAACGTATAGACGGGCTTATACCGATTTTCTGGATCAGGTTTTTCCTGAGCGGCGGCATAGCTGCCGCGTGTTCACTGACGTGGAAGGAAACCGCGCGCGCGCCGCCGCGATCCTCGGCGTCAGCGAACGCACGCTCTGTCGCCGCATCAACGAACTCGGACTGGACGAAAAGCCGGAGGTGCGGCCCTGGGCAAGCGGGGACGCGCTACGCCGTCAGCACCGCCAGCGCAGCGATGCCGACAAACGTCGCGATCTCGAGAATTACCCAGCCAATGTAAATAGCGCGGTCATCCAGACTCACGATCGCTCCCGGTCAATAAAGAAACAGCGCGATCGATGCCACGACGACAAAAACCACGGCCGCCACGACGATGAGCTTGCATATTCGGACCAGGTCCATACGGCCTCAACCTCCCGTCGCACTCGCCTCACGCGCGAACGCCAGCGCTTCCTCGCGCGTTGCGATCGCGCCGGCGATGCGCTCGACCCGGATCGCCTCCAGAATACGCCCCATCTCCGGCCCCGGCGAGATGCCGATTTCGGTAAGGTCGTGGCCTGTCACGAGCGATTCGTTTTCGATCGGGCGCACGACATCGCGATCGAAACGCGAAAGGCGCGAAAGCCACGCCACGCGTTCGGCCAGCGCACCGCGATGCGCCCCGCCCGCCGCGGAGTCGAACACCGCGAGCAGCGGCGCGGACAGGCGCGCCTCGCCGGCCTGGGCCGTGTAGCTCGCGACGATGCGCGCGAAATCGCCGCCGGCATCAACGCGCACACGAGCCGATTCCGACTCGAAACGATGCGCGATCGTTGCCGACGCCTTGCGCGACACGCGCGTCGGCGCCTTCAAGCGCGACAGCAGCGCCGTCAGCGCGGGCGCGCGGCCGTCGTCGTCGGTGCTCAACGCGCAAAACAACGCGGCGAATTTTTCCGACACCGCGTCGCCGGCCTGCGCGTTCGGTCGCCTCCGCCCCGGCCTCAACGATCTCCCGCGCGACAGGCGCGAGCGCACCATCGTCGAGCGCGAGCCGCATCGCCGCGGCGGCGCGCGGTGTCTCCAAAAGGCGCGTCATCTCGGTAAACACGCGCTCGCCCGCCACGCGCGAAAGGCCGGCTGCCGCGATGCCCGCCCAGTCGCGCGTCGCCGCGTCGATGGAAAAATCGAGCTCCGCGGCGAACCGATACACCCGCAGCGCGCGAAGCGGATCGGAACGTAGATTTTCCGCGCCGACGGTGCGGATAAGACGCGCGTCGATATCCGCAAGGCCGCCGGCCGGGTCGATCAGATCGCCCAGACCGTCGTCGAACACCGCGACGGCCAGGGAATTCAGCGCAAGGTCGCGTGCCGCGAGGTCTTCCTCGATCGTCGGCGCGCGCAGCGTGGTGATGTCGTGCTCGCCGCCTTCGAGCACGACGCGCGCCGTCGGCGGATCGTCGTGAAGCGGCACGAAACGCCCGCCCGAGGCGTCCGCGATCTTGCGCGCCAGATCGCGCGCGTCGCCGGTACAGGCAAGATCGGCGTCCGTCCGCGGGCGGCCCAGGCACGCATCGCGCACCGCGCCGCCGACAAGCCACACGCGCCCGCCGTCCTCGGCGGCGATCCGCGCGGCAAGCGGCACAAGCGGCCGCTCCACGCAAAGCGCCACCAAAAGCGCCCGCGCGTTATCGGACAGACCGGCCATCACGCCTCCGTCACAACGGGATCCACAGATTACACCGATTTCACCAATTTCAGAGACCGGAAATCTTCGTTCACATCGGACAAGAAGCAATCCGCCGCCGCCCCCTTTTCCCGCGCGCCAGGCGCGCGCTACAATGCGCGACGTGCAACGCTTTCTCGTGACGGCGGCGAAAGGCGCCTTGTTGTTCGCGATCGCGGCACTCGCGCTCGCGCTGGCCTCCGCGTCGGACCTGTCGTTTTTGTACGCGAACTTCTGAGATCTCGATGGGGAAATTCGCTCGAATACCGACGGCGCTGTCCGTCGTCGCGGCGCTATTCGTCGCGCCCGCGTCGGGCGCGAGCGTGACCGGCGTCGTCTATCACGACGCGGACAAAAGCTCGCGCACCGCTTTCAAGCAGGCCATCGACGCAAGCGACGCACCGATCGGCGGCGCGGCCGTGCGTCTTCTTGGCGCGGGCCTGCCGGTGGAATTCACCGTCGCGGACGGCTCGTTCGCCTTCGTCGCGCCCCCGGGCACGTACCTGCTCGAAACCTCGCTTGATCGCGTGTACGAATCGACGACCAACAACCGCCCGCGCCGCCTTCCGGAGGCGGTGCGCGAGGGGCACGTGACGGTCGTCTCGCTTGGCGATTCGATCGGCCGCGAAGGATCGCCGCCGTATCCCGATCGCCTCGCCGCGCACCTGTCCGGGCTCGCGGACGTGACGTTGCACAACATCCATTATGGCGGGAGCACGACCTTCGACTGGCTGCCCGGCTCCGAGCGCGGGCACTTCGAAGACCGGTTCTTGCCCCTGGCCGCGGACGCCGATCTCATCACCGTGACGATCGGCGGCAACGACATGCAGGTCTTTCTGCCCCCCGACGACCCCTACGACGTCATCGGAATCCTGAAAAACTTCTTCGCGCATCCGGAGTACGCGCTCGAAATCCCCGACCGCGTCGTTCAGGTGCTCGACGCCGTGCGCGACGCCGCGCCCCAGGCCGACATCGTGTACATCGTCTATCCCAACTTCCCATACAGCAATTACTGGTACGGCCCGGCGCTTGGCCTTGGCCCCATGATCGCCTGGTGGGGCGCCGGCGCGATGGACTGGCTGCGCGAGCGCTCCGCGGCGCTCGATGACATCATCGTCGCCGACACGCTCGGCGCGCTGTCCTGGGTGTGGCTCGACGACTACCTGATCGACGAGGTGCATCCCTCGCCGCTCGGCGCGCAGGTTTACGCCGACATCATCTTCGACGCGCTCGGCGGCGTGGTGATCGACGAGGCGCCCACTCCCGGCCCCGGAGCGGTTTATCCGTTCGGTTTCTACGCGCCGGGTTTGGCCGCCGATTGAGCACACCTTTCCCGGCCGACGGCTGGCCGAAGGTGCGCCTTTTTCCGGATACCGGGGCGCCTTGCCCGAAGTTGCGAATCTTCCTAACATTTCCCGCCTTGATTTTCCGGGGTCCGAGCGCACGCATGTCCTTGACCATTCGAACCGCCGCCGCGATAGGCGCGATTGCGCTTGCCCTCGCGGCCGCAAGCGGCTGCGCTCGTTCGAAGGCCGAGGCCGTCGAGGACCCCGCCGTTCTGGAACTGCCGCGCCCCGCGTTTGACGAAGACCTCGCCGCCAATCTCGACAGCGTGGTGATGCAGGCCCGGCGCGAGCGCTACACCTACCTCATCGGGCCGGACGATCTGCTGCGCGTTTCCGTCTGGCAGCGCGACGACATCTCCAAGGAAGGCGTCGTGCGCGACGACGGCACCTTCTTTGTGCCGCTGGCGGGCAACGTGCCGGTGGGCGGGAAATCCGTCGCCGGCGCCCAGGACGCCGTGCGCGACGCGCTCGCGGGCTTCGTGCGCGATCCGCAGGTGGGGCTCGAGATCGTCGAATATCGCAGCCAGGTGTTTTTCGCCAACGGCGAATTCCGCACGCCCGGCGCCTATCCCATCAAGGGGACGACCACCGTGCTTGAAGCGATGGGCTACGCCGGCGGCATGACACCGGATGCGAACCTCGCCGGCGCGTATCTCGTGCGCGACGGCGCGGTGGTGCCGATCGACTTCATCGCCCTGTTCACGCAGGGGCGCATGGCGCAAAACCTGCCGCTTTCCGACGGCGACCTGCTCTACGTGCCGAACATCAATCTCGCGCGCGTGTACGTGCTCGGCGAGGTGCTGCGGCCGACGGCGGTGCCGGTGCGCCGCGGGCGCATTCCGCTCGCGCAGGCGATCGCCGAGGCCGGCGGCTTCAACGAGATCACCGCCAACAAGCGCGCGATCAAGATCATCCGCGGCGGGCTTGGCGCCGCGCGCGCCGTCGAGGTGAACTACGCCGACGTGCTGAAGGGGGAAAACGCCGGGCCCGCGCTCGAGGCCGGCGATATCGTGTTCGTTCCCGCGACGGGCCTTGCCAAGTGGGACCGCGCGTTGAACCAGATCCTGCCGAACCTCTCCCGTATCGTGGTGGACGCCGCCGCGATCGACGCGATGTCCCGCTGAAATGCCCGTACCGCAGCGCTCCGACGAAATCCACATCGGGGACTACCTCTCCATCCTCTACCGGCGGCGGTTCGTCGCGCTGCTCGCGTTCCTGGCCGTATTCGTCTCCGTCGCGATCCACACCTTCCTCGCGACGCCGATCTACCAGGCGTCCTCGACGATCCAGATCAAGGACCAGACCAAAAAGAGCCTGCTCTCGGAGCTCGTGCAGCTCGACCAGACCAACACCGTCGCCGCGGAGATCGAGATCATCAAGAGCCGCTCGGTGGCCGAACAGGTCGTCAGGAATCTGCGTCTCGATACCGTGCTGATGGGCTTTCCTTACGGCGTCGGCCTCAAGTTCAAGGACGCCGACGTCGGCGCCGGGCGGCAGGGCAACGTCTTCACCGTCACCATCACCGGCGACGACGGCGCGTTCGAGGTCAGCTCGAAGGACGGCGCGCTCGGCACGGGGCAGGTCGGCAAACCGTTCGCCGCGGACGAGGACGACGAAAAGCGCCGCGTCGCGTTCCTTCTGACGGGCAAGGGATACGTGAAGGGCGCGTATTTCCGCTTCGCGCAACAGCCCTTCCGCCTCGCCGTGCAGAACGTCATGACCAAGACGGACGTCGCGCAGGTCGGCGACAAGACGCAGATCCTGCGCGTGTATTACGTCGACCCGAGCCCCTGGGTCGCCCGCGAGGTCGTCAACGCGGTCGTCGAGACCTATCAGACGCGCAACATCGACGAAAACGCGAAGGAGGCGCGCGAGACGCTGAAGTTCATCAACTCGCAACTTTCGCTCGTGCAGGAAAATCTCACCGGCGCCGAGGAGAATCTTCGCGACTACAAGATGGGCGAGAACACGACGAGCCTCGGCGAGGAAACGAGCGCGCTCATCGACACGTACGCGCAGTTCGCGCTCGAGCGCAGCCGCATCGAGATCGATGAGCGGCAATACCAGGCGATCCTCGCCGCGCTCACGGGCGGCAGCGAACCCGCGTTCGGCCTGCCGTCGCTCAACATGGAAAACACGATGCTCGCCAACCTCGGCCTGCGTCTTTCGGAATTGCAGACGAAAAAGCAGGAACTGCTTTCGCAATACACCGAGAGTCACCCCGCGGTCGTCACCGTGCGGACGCAGATCGAGGAGCTCGGCGAAAAAATCCGCGAGGTCGTGCAAAACACGCTCAAGACGCTCGCGGCGCGCAAGGGCGAGATCGACCGCGTGCTCGATGACCTCGGCGAGGAGCTGAAAGCGCTGCCCGACAAGGAGCGGCGCCTCGCGGAGCTGATCCGCGCGCGCGAGGTGAACCAGGAAATCTACACCTTCCTGCTGCAAAAGCGGGAAGAGGCGCGCATCACCGAGGCGGCGACCATCGGCAACATCCGCGTCATCGACGACGCCGAGATGCCGCTGCGCCCGATCAAGCCCAACGTGCGCCTGAACCTGATGCTCGGCTTCGTTTCCGGAATCCTGCTCGCCATCGCCGTCGCGTTTTTCCTGGAGTTCATCGACGATTCGCTGAAATCGACCGAGGAGGTCGAGCGGTTCATCACCCGGCCGATCTACGGGATCATCCCGCGCATCCCCGAAAAGCGCGCGCCCGAGCCGGAGGCGCCGCCGACGCCGATTTCCGCGAACCTCGTAACGCACCACGCGCCGAAATCGCCGATCTCCGAGGCGTTCCGCACGCTGCGCACGAACATCCACTTCGCCGATCCGGATCACTCGATCCGCGAAATTCTCGTCACGAGCGCCGGGCCGTCGGAGGGAAAAAGCACGATCGTCTCGAACCTCGCGCTGACGTTCGCCAACACGGGCAAAAGGACCGTTATCGTCGATTGCGACCTGCGCAAGCCGAACGTGCACAATTTCTTCGACGTCTCGCGCGACCCGGGCGTCACCACGATCCTTTCGGGAGACACGCCCTGGAGCGAGGTCGCGCGGCCGACGGCCATCGAAAATATGTGGGTGATCCCCTCCGGGCCGATTCCGCCGAACCCCACGGAGATGCTGTCGTCGAACGCGATGAAAGAGCTTGTCGACACCCTGCGCGCGGAATTCGACATGGTGCTGCTCGACTCGCCGCCTGTCGTGCCCGTGACCGACGCCGCGATCCTGGCAAGCTTCGTCCGCGCGACGCTGCTTGTCGTCGAACTCGGCCGCTCGCGCGCCTCCGGCGTCAACCGCGCGATCGACCTGCTCGACAAGGTCAACGCCAACCTGCTCGGCCTCGTCACCAACAACATCTCCGCCGGCTATCGCTACGACTACGGCTACTACCAGTACTATTATTATTACGGCGGCGACGGCCAGGAGAAAAAGCGCCGAAAACGCCGCCGCGGACGGTACGGGTACTGACGAAGGACGGGTTCGGAATCGCCTGGCCCCGCAACGCTCCCCGCGTGACAGGCGTATCCCCACGCGGTACGTTTGCGTCCGGATTCGTGGACGCCGGAACCAGCGAGAAAGCCATTGTCGTTTGACGCCCGCATGAAATCCGCCGTTCGCCGGCGATTCCTCCGCCTTTTGCGCAGACCGTTGGCGCGGCGCGTGCTGCTGCATCCGCGCGTGGTGCGGGCGTATGTCCGCCACGAGGCGCGCGCGCTCCTTCGCCATCGCGTACTGAAATGCGCCCCGGCCCGGTCGATCGCGCGCCGTCTCGATGCGGCCACGCTCGCGATTGCCGCCTGGCCGCGCGCCGTCGCGGGGCGCTATTTCGCGATCACGGCGCCCGCCGCGCGCCCGCACGCCTTGAAACGTCCCTGGGTTGCCGCCGCCGCGGCCGTGCTCATCGTGCTTTTCGCGGCGTCCGCGCTCGCGCAAGACGACGAAAGCGAGGACGTCCACCAGCTTGTCGTGACGGAACTGATCGCAAGCCAGGGCTCCGCCGGCCCAGGCGAGGAGTTCCGCGTCGGCGTGCGTTTCAAGCTCGTCGACCGCTGGCATGTCTACTGGACCAATCCCGGCGACGCGGGCATTCCGACCACCGTCGAATGGGGCGCGCCCGAGGGCTTCACCGTCTCCGAAACGCAATACCCCGCGCCAATCCGCTTCGGCGGAACCGGCGAGGAGCTGTCGGGGTACGGATACGAGAAAGAGGTGCTGCTTTTCGCCGACGTGCGCGCGCCCGACGATCTCGCCCCCGGGGACGTGACGTTCACCGCGAAGGCGGCGTGGCTGGTCTGCCGAGAAAAGTGCATCCCGGGCGACAAGGAGCTTTCGCTGACCTTGCCCGTGCATCCGGCGGAAACCGCGGGCGTTCACGCGAGCCTTTTCGATCGATACGCGGCGCTCGTCCCCGTGTCCGACGCCGATGCGACGCAGGTGAATGTCGCCGCGACGCTGTCGGCAAGCGCCGTGCGCCCGGAGGAGGAATTCACGGCGCTGTTTGTCGTGCGCGCGGCGGGCGATTCGAAGATCGCCGCGCGCCGCGATGCGCACATGCCGTTGTTGATCCCGTCCGCGCCGCAAAACTACGAGGTCGATTCGGTCACGACGCTCGAGGCGGGCCCGGCCGAGGAGCTCGCCGTGAAACTGACCGGGCGCACTTTCCCGGGCGACGCCGCATCGGAGAAGGTCGGCGGCGTCTTTCAGCTATCGCTCGTGCGCGGCGAGGAATCGACGCCGCTGGCCGTGTCGTTTGAAACGGCGCTGCCGCGCGTGCCCGCCGGTGCCGCGGTCACCAAAAACGCGCTGTCGTCCACGGACATTTCGCGCGGATCGGCCGGACCCGATCCCATGAAAGGCGCGCTCGGCACGCCCGCCGCGGCGCCGCCGTTTTTGCTGATGCTCGTGTTCGGATTTTTCGGCGGCGTCATCCTGAATTTCATGCCGTGCGTTCTGCCGGTCGTGTCGATCAAGATCATGACGCTGATGCGCCACGCGGAATTGACGCCGCGCCAGATCCGCGTCCACGGCGTCGCGTACACCGTCGGCATCGTGGCGAGCTTCGCGCTTCTGGCGGGGCTCGTCGGCGTCCTGAAGGCCGGCGGCGAGGCGGTCGGCTGGGGATTTCAGTTTCAGTCGCCGCTTTTCGTATCGCTGCTCGCGGCGGTGGTGTTCGTCTTCGCGCTCTCGCTGTTCGGCGTGTTCGAAATTCAGGCGCCGTCGAGCGGCCTGTTCGCCGAGGCCTCCTCGCGCGAGGGCATCGCGGGGTCGCTCGCGAGCGGCGCGTTCGCCACGCTATTGGCCACGCCGTGCACCGCGCCTTTTCTCGGCACCGCGCTCGGATTCGCGTTTTCGCAACCATTGATCACGACGTTGCTCGTCTTCATGACGATCGGCCTTGGCCTCGCGTTTCCGTTTCTGGCGCTGGCGTTCGTGCCCGCGTGGGCGCGCTCCTTGCCGAAGCCCGGCGACTGGATGGACACCTTCCGCGCGATCATGGGCTTTTTGCTTGTCGCGACGGTCATCTGGCTGCTGGATGTCCTCGGCCAACAGGTCGGCGCCGCGGGGCTGACGCGCATGCTGATCTTCCTCGGCGTCCTCGCGGTCGCCGCGTTCATCGCCGGCCGCTTCGGAAGCATCATGCGCGCGGCGCGCGTGCGCGCCGTCGCCTACACCGTCGCGCTGATCATCGCTCTTGCCGGAGCCGCGATGACGCTGCGCTTCACCCCCGCGCCCGCGAGCGCCGCCGGGGTCGATCAGTCGGGCGGACACGCGTGGGAGGCGTTTTCCGAGGATCGCGTGCGCGAGCTGGCCGACTCCGGCCGGACGGTTTTCATCGACTTCACCGCCGCGTGGTGCTGGACGTGCAAGGTCAACGAAGGCGCCGTGATCAACACCGACGAGATTCGCGAGGCGTTCAAGACCTACAACGTCGCGGCGGTGAAAGGCGACTGGACAAGCCGCGATCCCGCGATCACCGCGTATCTCAAGCGCCACGGCAAGGCCGGCGTGCCGCTTTACGTCGTCATCGCGCCCGGCCGCGCCGACGCGCCCGTGCTGCTGCCGGAGATCGTCACGCGCGACATGGTGGTCGAGGCGGTGAAACGCGCGGCCGAAAGCGCGTCGTAAGAGGTGCTGGGACCGCCGATCGCAAGATCGGCGAAAAGGGCCACCCGCGCACTCCGCTTGGCTACATCTGCGGCACTGAAATCACAAGCCGCGCTCACGTCTTCTCCACGAACCCCCGCCTCGCCCGCCCGTCCAGCGTCACCTTGAGCGGCGATTCAAAACGCAGGCTGCGCAGGTGTGGCGTGCGTTTGAGCGGCGTTTGTTCGAGCAGCCACGGCCAATCGAGGCGATTCGACGCATCATTGTCCGGCCCCGTGCCCGGCGGCAGGAACAGGTAGCCGATTTTCAAGGCGACGAGGTTCTGAAAAAAGTGCGTGCCCTGCGACGGCTCCACGTCGTAGCCCGCGGGCGATGCCTCCACGATGACGCGCGCCATCGAAATCTCCCGAAAACGAACGGGAATGCCGAGCCACGGATCGCGCGAACCCCAGCGGCCCGGGCCGATCAGAATGTACGGCCGATTTTCGCTCGCGAGATCGTCGTTCAACGCGCCAAGTTCCTTCGCGATCTCCTTGTGCGCGCCGGCCGACCACGCGACCGGATCGACGAAAATGACATCGCCGATGTCGCGCAGCACGCCATGTCCAAGCGCGGCGTCGCTCGCCACGACGCACCGCTCGCGCGCCGGAAGCCGCGCGCCGATGTCGTCGAGTCCCGGCGCGGCCGCCTGCGGGCGAAGCTGCGTGAGATACAGGATCGGCGGCCGGCGCTCCTCGCCCGGCGGCGTCATGCGGCCGAAATCGCCCATCTCCATCGCGAATTCGATCTCCACGTCCGTGCCCGTTCCCCGGCGCGCAAGCTCCAGCAGCTCGCACAACGCGTCCGCCAGCGGTATCGCGCGATGTCGAAGGATGTTCTCGAAATCCACCACGCGCGCGCCGGCCCGCGAAAAATCCGCGCGGATGCGCCGATCGTCCGCGTCGTACACGCCGCCGACAAGCGGGAGCACCCCGTCGGCCTCCGCGGCCTCGAGCGCGAACCGCCGCACGATGCGATCGAAGTCCTCGCGGCGCTTGATTTTCGCGGCCAGATCGACCGCGTAGAACTCCCGTTGCGTTCGCTCGACGATCGCCTCGGGCGACGCGAATTCAACGAGCGCGTCCGGGTGACGCGGCGAAAAGCGCAACCCCGCGCCGCCCTCCATCACCAGGCGCCCCAGGCCAAGCGCGATGTTTGCGGCGCCTTCCTCGGGCTTTTGCCGGCCGGTGGAATAATGATTGAACGACTGCGCGACGCCGGACGCCGTCGGATAAAACCGCTCGCCCCGCGCGCGTCCGACAAGGGGCTGGATGACGATGCCCATGCGCTCGCGTTCGCCCGACAAACCCGACGCCTCGTAGTAGTCGCGCGCGTGTTGCGATAGCGCCGACGCGTACACCAGGCGAATCGCGCCCTCGAGCGCCGCCGCGCGGCGCGGCGCGGACGCGCCGGCGTTTGGCACGACGTGTGTCAGGTACACGCCCGCGAAGGGGTGATACAGCGAGTCCTCGAGCAGGCTCGATGAACGCACGGCGATCGGCCGCTCGATCGCCTCGACGATCGCAAGGAGCCGGCGGCGCAGATCGGCCGGCAGCGACGCGCGGTAAAACCGCTTCGCGATCTCGTCGTCGTCCGGCGGATCGTCGACCAGGTCGTGCAGATGGTTAGCCGCGAGAAATTCGTCATACGTCTCGATGCCGAGCGCGAACGTTTGCGGCAGGCGCACGGTGAGCCCCCCAAACACGTCGTCGCCGCGCTCGGCGAGCATCTGGTTCAGGAACGCGAGGCCGCGAGCCTTGCCGCCGATGGAACCGGACGACAGCCGCACGAAGCGGTGGCGCGAAAAATCCTCCGGCGAATAATCCATGATGACGCCGGCGCTCGCGGCGGTGCGTGCCGCGCGCAGCGTCTCGACGAGAAAGCGCCGCAGTTCCGCGGCGTCCGCGAATTCCTCGATGCGCCGGGGGCGCAGGCGCTCGGCGAGCGCGAATTCGCTTCGGGCCATGAGCCAGTTGGAAAAATGATTTCGGCGCGCGTGGAAGACGATCGACTCGTCCGGCATTTTCTCGATGACGCCGGCGAGCCGGCGAAGCTCCCGCGCGCGGCCGACCACCTGTCCATCGGGCGTGCGGAAAACGAAATCGCCGAATCCCAACTCTTCGAGCATGAATTCGCGAAGCGCTTCGGCGAATCGCGGCGAGTTCTTGTCTACAAAGTGCAGGCGCGCGCGATCCGCCTCGGCCTCGTTTTCCGTCTCGCTCGAGGTCAGCAACATCGGCACCAGCGGATCGGTCTCGCGCACCGCCTCGGCGAGCGCGAATCCCGCGCGCGGATCGACCCGCCCGCCGCGAGGCATCGCGATGTCGCTGATGACGGCGAGCACGTTCGCGCGATAGCGTTCGTACAGCGCCCACGCCGCTTCATAGCTCGTGGCGTGAAGCATCTTGGGGCGCGTCTGCGTCGCGAGGATGCGCTCGCCGACGTTCGCGCCCTCGGCGAAAAGGGCGGCCGCCTGTCGCGCCAGTTCCTCGTACACCGCGACCAAAAGCGTCGAGGCGAACGCCGCGGAATCCTCCGCGACGATGATGACGCGCACCCCCGCGAGCGCCACGTCGTGCTCGACGTTCCGCCGGTCCTCGACGAGGTGGATGATCGGCACGAGGATCCTCGCGTCGCCGCGCCACAAAAAAAGGTCATCCACGCCCTCGGGCCGGCGCGCCTCCTCCTCGCCGCCCGTCCGCGTGATGTCCGACGCGAGCAACACGAGCGGCACATCCGGCGCCACCTTCGCCTTCTCGCGCGCGAAGCGCGAAAGCTCCATGTCGGATAAACGCGCCATCGTCAGCACGAGGTCGAACCGCCGCTTGCCAAGCTGCGCCAGCGCCTCCTCGCCCGTGCGCGCGTGCGTCAGCCGCGGCGGCGCCGTGAGATCGCGCTTCATGAACTCGGCCCACAATCGCTCGAACAGCGGGCCGTCCTCCTCGATCATGAACGCGTCGTACGGCGTCGATACGAGCAGGATGTCGCGCACGCGAAACGGCGACAGCGCGGCGAGCTTGCGGGGAAAGCGCTCGGACATCGATTTCGATTGTACCCGATATCGACTCGCATCCCGCGCCCGTGCCCATGCCCGACCAAATAGACGTAAGGCAGGAAGGCCATGGCGCGATGCGTCGTGGAATGCGATGACCTTCCGGACTTCCGGACTTCCGGACGTTTCTCCATTGCGTTGACACGCCTTTCCCCTCCCGCCTATAACCGCGCGTGCGTTCGGGGGATAATTTGACGATGCGTCGCGTGATTGTGTTTGCGTTGCTTACGGCCGCCGCCGCGATGGGCGCCGTCGCGGTATCCTGCGCCGGCGACACCGGAGGCGACGAGGTTCATTGGTTCAACTGCCGGCCCGTGCTCGAACGCGTCGCCGAGTGCGGCGTCCTCATTTCGCTCGACGACAAGTCCGAGACCTCCGGCGCCGACGCCTACGAGTCCTGCCAGTTCGCCAAGGGAAATCTCTGGCGCGAGATGTACCGCTGCTACAAGAAGTTTCGGTACGTCGAAGACAGTTGCGACGAGTTCGTCGAATGTCTGCCCGACCACGGTTTCTGGACGCCCGAGGAACAAGGCCTCGACGACGATTCGGCGGACGACGACACTTCCGACGACGACACGGCGGATGACGACGACACCATCGCGGATGATGATGCCGACGACGACACGACGCAGGCCGCTTCCCGGCTGACGCCCCCCGGCGGCGATCTCGCGACGCCCCGCGCGCGGGTTTAGTCCGCCGCGCGCGGCGATGGCGCGCCCGCCATGGCACTCGATCTCGAAATCATCCGGCGACGCAAACGGCGCGCGCGCATCGTTCTTCTCGTCCTCGTCGCCGTCGGTGTCGGCGCGGGCTTCGCTTTCGATCGCCTGCGCGAGGCGCGCGACGGCTACCTCGCCGCGAAAATCGATGCCGGCCGCGCGGCGCTCGCCCGGCGCGCCGGCCTGACCTTCAGCTACGGCGCGATCACGACGGACATGACGACCAATGTCCGCCTGACCGATCTGCGCCTGTCGCCCTCGGGCGGCGGTCCGGAAATCCTCCGCGCGGCGAACGCACAGCTTACGTTCGAACTCGCTCCGTCGCTCGCCGTTCCGGTAAAGCTGACCGGCGTATCGCTCGAGGACACCGACATTCGACTCGCGATCGACTCCGGCGGCAAGCCGAATATTCCCCTGGAGCTGCTCTCCGAATCGGGGAATGTGCGCGTGAACAAATCGCCGGAAACGCCCGCCGGCGATTCCGTCGCCGATCGCATCCTCGGCTCGCTTATGGGCGTGGAGCTGGCGATCAAGCGCGGGCGCGTCGAATTCGTGGACGAGCGTTTCGCGCGCACGCCGCCCGGCCGCGTCACGATGAACAACGTCGACGCCGGCGTATTCGTTGATCTCGTCGGCCGGCGCGTCACCGGCCGCGCGGTAGGCGGCGTCGGGCCGGACGGGGGATCGTTTGAGATCGTGATGTCCGCGTCGGGCGACGCGCAGCGCGTGGAACTGTCCGGACGCGGCCTCTCGCTTGCGTTCCTCGCGCCGTATCTTCCCGAAGGCGTCCGCGTCGGCGACGACAGCCGCCTCGACGGCGATGTGACCGTCACCCGCCGCAACGGCGACGCCGTCCTGCCCGTCCGGTTCGACGGCGAATTGCGAAACCTCACCGTGGAAGACCCGCGTCTCGCCCCGCGGCCGATCACCGGCGTGCGCCTGAAGGCGACCGGCGATTTGCGCGTCGATCACGCCACCCGCCGCGTCGAGATTCCCGGCGCGCGCGTTTACCTTGGCCCCGCGTTCATGGACCTGGCCGGCTCCGCGTCCCTGCCCCAGGGCGAAAAGCCGGTTGTCGATATCACCGCGCGCGCCGACGCCTTGCCGGTTCAAGCGCTATTGGACGCCCTGCCGCGCGATTTCGCGCCGAAGATCGTGGGCGCGCGCGCCGACGGCGCGATCGACGCGAGCCTTGCGCTGTTTCTGGATTTCGCGAATCCCCGCACCGCGCGCATCACGCCCGCGGTCGAGGTGCGCAATTTCCGCGTGACGACGCCGCCCGGCGAGGCGAACGTTTTCAAACTCAAGGGACCGTTCACGCACACCGCGTTCAAGAAGGGCCAGGCGGTCAAGACGTTTGTCGTCGGTCCGGAGAATCCCGACTTCGTGCCCTACGAATCGATCGGCCGCACCGTCGTCGGCGCGGTGCTGACCTGCGAGGACGGCCGCTTCTTCCGCCACCACGGATTCGTGCTCAAACACGTGCAAGACAGCATCGTCACGAATCTGAAAAAGGAGCGCTTCGCGCGCGGCGCCAGCACCGTGTCCATGCAGACGACAAAAAACCTTTTTCTCTCGCAAGAAAAAACCGCGTCGCGCAAATTTCAGGAAATGCTGCTGACCTGGTGGATGGAAGAGGAAATTCCCAAGGAGCGGATCCTCGAAATTTACCTGAACATCATCGAATGGGGTCCGGGAATCTACGGAATCGGCCCCGCCGCCAGGCACTATTTCGGCAAGCACCCGTCCGATCTGTCGGCGCTGCAAGCCGCGTTTCTCGGCAGCATCATCTCGAACCCCGTCTATTTCCACCGCTTCTACGATCGCGGCTACGTCGGCGGGCACTCGACGCTGCTCGCGTTCATCCTCGGCAAGATGGCCGAACGCGGCACGATCACCGCCGACATCGCCGCCTGGTGCGAGCCGTATCAGCCGGTGTTTTCGAAAGACGGCAAGCCCGCGCCGGGCGGATGCGTCAAGCCGGAGGATTGGGAGGAACGCCAGGCCGCGATCCTCGCCGAACAGGAAGCGCTCGAAAAGACCGTCGCCGGCGCGGACGGCGCTCCGAAGGACCAACCCGTCGTCCTGTCGCCTGGCGAGAGTGCGCCGCCGGCCGCGCCACGAGATCCCGTCAAGCTCATCCCGCCGCCCC
>JAIOHV010000122.1 GCA_019912885.1 bacterium | reverse complement strand
GCGCGGGCGTCGCCTTGGGCGGCGGTACGGGACGGATGTCGCGTTCCGGGGGCTTGTCCATGAATGGCGCCCACAGCGACATGATCATCACCAGGATGGACGCGATAAGCAGGCTCCCCAGTACCGCAAGCCGCCGTTGCCCGGAGCGGCGGATGCCCCGCATGATGTGCGAGGCGGAATCCTCGGGTTGCTCGAAATCGAATGTCGAGGTCACCCACCCGTCGTCGCCCGACATGGCGAACGCGGTCGAGTCGAACAGAATCTTGGTCCAGGCGGCCACGTGCGCGGCGTCCGTGCCGAGAAATTCCGCGCATCGGGCGTTGATGTCGGCGATCACCTCATGGAAGTGCTGGTAGCGCTTGTCCGGGTCGCGCGCCAGCAAGCGGTCGACGATCTCCGCGAGGGCGCGCGGCACATTTGGGCGCTTGGTGAGCGAGGTGAAATCGCCGTCGAGAATGCGGCGCATGACGCCAGCTTCGGAGTCTGCGTGGAACGGGCGCACGCCGGCGAGCATCTCGTAGAGAACGACGCCGAACGAAAACAGATCGGCGCGGTGGTCGATCGGCCGGTTCTCCAGATACTCCGGCGCGATGTACGACATGATGCCCTTGAGCACGTCGTGTTGCGTGTGCTGCGTCGTGATCCCGTGCGCGCGGGCGATGCCGAAGTCGATCACCTTCACCTGCCCCGCGTCGGAGATCAGGATGTTGCGCGGATTCAGGTCGCGGTGGATGAGTCCCAGGGCGTGGCCTTCTTCGTCGCAAAGATCGTGCGCGTACGCCAGCGCGTGCGCGACGCCGCGCGCGATGTGCAGCGCGACCTCCGGCGGCACCGTCTCGCGACGGTTGGCCAGGCGCTCCATCACCTCGCGCAGGCTGTGCCCGGGGATGTATTCCATCGCCTGATAAAAGGTTTCGCCGACGTTGCCGAAATCGAGAATGTGCACGATGTTCGGATGCGCGAGCCGCGCGATGATACGCGCCTCGCGGACGAACATTTCCAGAAAGTCCTTGTTGTCGGTCAGCGACGGGAGGATGCGCTTGAGCGCGATCTTGCGCGGATATCCGGCGATCTCGACCTCGGCGAGGTGAATCTCGCCCATGCCGCCGCCCGCGAGCTTGCGAATGATCCGGTACTTTCCGAATTGCTCCATGAGCCCGGCTACCCTCGCGATCGATTGGGGCCGGAATAACCGGCGGCGCCCGTCGATATCGTCATAAGAGCCCGCACCTTACAATACCCCGCGCCGCGATGCCATGAGGCCCGTCCGAACCGGGATGATTTTCGTTCCCGGCGCTTGCGCACGGCGCGACGTGGGGATAAAGCATCGCGCGTGGAGAATCGATCCCTTCTAGCCGCCGGCCGCGCGACGCTTGTCGTGTTCGTCCTTTCGTTTTGCACGCTCGTTTTTGAGCTCGTTATCTCGCGCATGTCGGTCTTTTACCTCAATTACGCCAACAGCTTTCTGGCGATCCCGCTGACGCTGTTCGGCCTGGGGGCCGGCAGCCTCGCCGTGCACATTCGTCGCGACGGGGTCGCTCGCGCGGACCTGGCGGTCGATCTCGGTCGCCTGGCCTACGCGGCGGTGGCGTCCTTCGCGCTTGCGTTCTTGTTATTCAGCCAGTTTTTCCCCATCACGCACCGCACGCGCCTGGCGAGCCTGTTGATGACCGGCAAGACGTTCGCCTTCGTCGCGCTGTTCCTTCCGCCGTTTTATTATGTCGGCAAGATCCTCACCGTGCTCTATGCGCGGCATCGGGCGCACATCGGCCGGCTCTACGGATCGGACCTGTTCGGCGCGGCGGCCGCGTGTTTCGTGACCCCTGTCCTTTTTCACTTCATCGATCTTCCGTATCTCATCGCCACGGGGCTCGTGGCGCTTTCGCTTTTGGCGGCGCTCGCGCCGGAAGGCGGCGCACGCCGCGCGCGGTTGCGGCGGCTCGTGCCGGTTGCGCTCCTGATCCTGCCCGTGCTCGTGTTTCTCGAGGGGCGCTACGACATGCGGCACGCGCTCGGTTACACGAAAAAGGTGACCGTCACCGAGATCGCGCACCGCTGGAACGAGTTCTCGCGCGTGTCCCTGCTTCGCCTGCAAAGGGCGGGGCGAGACAAGCCGACCTACCAGATCATTCACGACAACGCGGAAAGCAACGTTTACGTCGAGCCGTATCGCCCCGAAGGCGCGACGCCTTCGATGCGCCAGGACATCCGCCTTCCGTTCCTCCTGAATCGTCCCACGGACGATGTGCTCGTCATGTTCGCGGGAAGCGGCAAGCAGATGATCGAATACGCGGCGCATGGCGGCGGAAAAAGCCGGCTGACGGGCGTCGAGCTCAATCCGCTGGTCATCAAGTTCGCGACCGAACCCGCTCCGCTGGCCGGCTACCACCTGCGCGAGTTTTACGCGCGGCCGAACGTGCACATGGAGATCAAGGAGGGGCGGCGGTTTCTGGACAATGATCCGAACCGCTACGACGTCATCTACGTGGGATCGGACGCGGCGACATCGCAATACAAGAGCGGACACAGCCGCAAATACCTCGACACGAAAGAGGCGATGGCCGCCTACCTCGACCACTTGCGCGCCGACGGTCTGCTTGTTTTCCGCTGTCATCCGTCGGCGCACCTCGTCGAATCGTTGAAATGGCTTTCCGCCGAACGGGGCCAGGGGCCGCTTTCGGAGCGCGTCATGATCTTCGCCAAACGGACGACACGCTGCGACGATCTCATCTACTCGCTTCGGCCGTTCGCGCGCGACGAAACCGCCGCGGTCGTCCGGGAATATCCGGGCCTGTTGCGCTACGCGCCGCACCGGCTGAAAAACCATCCGCGCTACACGGCGAGCGTCGAGAATCCGCCGGACCCGGAGCGGCTCGTCACCGACGATCGGCCTTATGCGCGCAAGCTCGACTTCAAGCGATGGCGGCTTTTCCCGTCGATGAAAAAGCTGGATTCGCGCGCGTACTACCGGAGCTGGATCAAGATCACGACGCTTTTGGCGATCGGCGTTTTGCTCGCGGGCATTCTTGCCGCGCTCTACGCGACGCGCGTCACGATGCCCCCGCCGGGCATGATGCTTTACCTCGTCGTCACCGGGTTTTGCTACATGCTCGTCGAGATCACCTATCTCGGAAAAATGGAGTTGTTCCTGGAGAGCCCGCTCTATTCCATGGCGCTCCTGCTTTCGATCTTTCTTCTGACGAACGCGGCCGGCGCCACGGTCTTTCACCGCATCGGCGACCGGCTGCCCATGCGCGCGATGCCGATCTTCGTCGCGGCGATCGTCCTTTCGACGAGTTGGGCCATGACCGTGCTCATCAAGGCGCGCATCGGCATGCCGCTTGCCGCCAAGATCCCGCTGGCGACGCTCGTGCTCGCGCCCGCGGGTTTTTGTCTTGGGCTTTTCTATCCGTATGTCGTCACGTGGCTCGCAAGGCGCGGGAACGACGCCGCGATTCCCGTCACCTATGGCATCAGCACGCTATCGTCGGTCGCGGGCGCCACGTTCGCGATGGCGATGATCATCAACCACGGCTACACGAACGTGCTCGCTCTCGCGGCGGTGCTGTACGGCGTATTGACGGCGGTGCTGATGGCGTTCCGGCGGCTGACGGCCTGATTTGGCCTCCGGCGTAACGCAATCGGTCGCGCGTGCGTGCGTGCCGGCCCGGTTTGTGTTTGACTTGGAGATTCGTGGCACGCCGAACGGCGAGCCGAAATGCGGGAGTCGAAACATGTTGAAGAATCTCTGGCGCGTGATCGTGGGCGACAAGCGCGACGAGGATTTCAATCCGTCGCTCGACATGCCGCCCGTCGCCAAATCCGACGCGGCGCCCGAGCCGGCGCGCGATATCGCCGAGCAGGCGGGTTTTCCTTCCGCGACGCAGATCGACGCGGGCGAACTCAAGGCGCTCCTTGACCGGGACGCCGTGGTTCTGGTCGACGTGCGTTCGGACCAGGAGCGCGAGGAGGAATTTATCCCCGGCACGGTGCACATCCCGGTGCAGGAGTTCGAACAGCGCTGGACCGAGCTGGAACAATACAAGGACCGCGAGATCGTCCTGCACTGCCTGTCCGGCATGCGCAGCGACTACGCGCGCCAGTTCCTGAAACGCAAGGGCTTTGAACGCGTACGAAACTGGCCGGGTAGCGTGAGCGATTGGGAAGAGCTGGGAAATAGGGTCGAACGGAAATAATTGGGAATTGGGAATTGCGAATGGGGAATCTCTGAAAGCGGCTTCGTCGGGCTTCGGCGATCCCTTGCGATGGACATTCCCCATTCGCAATTCCCAATTCGCAATTCGCAACTCTCATTTTACCTGTTTCACGGAGCGTCGCTTGAAAAACATGGCCATTTTCATTGCGCAGATCGTTCTTCTCCCGCTTGCCGTCGTTCTCGCCCAGGACGCGCCGCCGGCGGATAGCGCGACGCCCGCTCCCGCCGCGACGCCGCCCGCCGAGATTTCGCGCGCCACGTGGGGCGCGGCGGTGGGGTTCGCGCCGAACCTTTCGATCGACGGTTACGCGCCGGGCATGACGATCGACCGCTCGAACATCGACACGTTCGCCGCGATCGTACCGGAACCGGTCGCGATCTTGATCCGCCAATACGGCCTGTCGCTTTCGACCAAGGACTACGAGCCCTACGCACCAAGCGAAGGTTACCTCGCGGCCACCAGGAAAAATCGCGGCAAGGCGAAGCTCGTGGAAATCGGCGCGGACACAAAAACGGTGGGCATCGCGAACTACGAGGGCGGGCTGCCGTTTCCGCTTCCGCAATCCGCGCGCGAGGTGGCGTGGAACTTCCATTACGCCTACGGCGGCGACGACGGCGAAAACGAGTTCTCGGTTTACTGGATCTCCGCGAAAAACGGCGTGGAGCGGCACGAGACCTGGAAGTGGACCTACATCGTCAACACGAAGCACCGCACGGACGTGCCGCCGATGCCCGTGCTGGATCGGCTGGCCAAAAAGAACATCGCGGCCACGTCCGTCACCGAGACGCTGTTTCCACCCGACCGCAAGGGGCAGCTCGCGCTTTACATCGTTTACGACAATCCCACCGACCGCGAGGGGTGGGTGTACGTGCCGGCGCAGCGGCGCACGTTCCGTTTCACCTCCGGCAACCACGGCGAGTCCTGGAACAACACCGATCTGCTGTACGAGGATATCCGCGGATATTCCGGCCGGCCGGAGTGGATGGACTGGAAGATCGTCGCCAAGACGACGATGCTCGCGCCGTTTCAGACCGGCGCCCCGCACGGCAAGGATGCGGCCGGGAAGATCTACGATTTCGAGAATCCGCCGCACTTTCTTCCGCGCCTCATGTGGCAACTTCGCCCCGTATACGTCATGGAGCTGACGCCGAAGCTCGCGAGCTACCCCTACAGCCGGCAGCTCCTCTACATCGACGCCGAGGCCTGGTATCCGCACGCGAAGGTGGCGTATGACCGCAAGGGCCAGCTCTGGAAGGTGATGATCAATGCCTCGAACGCCTCGCCCGATCCGAGGACAAAGCCGCTTTCCATTGCCACATCGCTTTTGGTCGATCTCCAGGAGGAACATGCCACCGCGTTCCCCTGGTTGATGAACCGCGCGAATATCGGCGTCGATCCGAACCTGTTTTCACAGACGACGCTGCGCAAGAAGGGGCAGTAGGTCCGGGACAGCCCCCGCGTCCGCCGGCTCGCCAGGAGCGCAGGCGTTCCGCCTGCTTTGGTGCGATGGAACCCGGGAGCGCCGAACCCCGGTTGGCCCCATGGTCGTGAATGTCGCGCTTGCCGGCACGGGCGGAGACCCTTCGCTGCGCTCAGGGTGACAAAAGCGCCCAGGGTGACAAAGGTCTGAGCGGCGTGCGCGCGCAAGGCCGAACTGGGGTTCGGCGTTCCCAGGAGCGTTCCCAGCGACGTTGCCGGCGGCGTTCGCGGGTAACACAAATCTTCGAAATTTCGTTGACAGCCGGGCGCAATCTGGCAGATTGAAACGCGCACGGCGCGCGCGCCGCGCAACCGCAAAATTCGCGTCCATCAAATTATCTTGTCGAGGTTCATCTTATGGCACGCTCCGATGATCCGCGCGATCCCGCCAGGCGGGACGCGCCGAAAGCGCCGTTTTCCGCCGGGTCGAACGTGGAAGAATCGCCGGTAACGCCGGTCGCCACGCTCGACGAGACGAAACTCGCGCCCAGGAAGCGCGCGGCGAAACCGGCAAATGACAAAATCGCCGCGCCGACAATCGAACATATCGCGGTCGCGCCGCCGCCGGCCGGCAAGTCCGACAAGGCGAAGCCCGCGCCCAAAAAACGCGCGGCCAAGCCGGCGAAAACCAAGGCGGCGGAGCCGATGATCGAACATGTCGCGGTCGCG
The DNA here is from genome assembly GCA_019912885.1 of bacterium. Taxonomy (NCBI): domain Bacteria; species bacterium. The sequence goes on along the minus strand of JAIOHV010000122.1, from coordinate 16,369 downwards.
CCGCCGCCGACCCCGGCCGCGCTCAAGGCGGATCGCGAGGAGCGGATCGCGACGGGGACAAGGCTCCCCGGGGAAAGCGCGCCGGCCAAGGCGCGCCGGGCGCCCTCCCGCGCGCCGAAAAAGCCCGCGCCCGAGCCGCGCGTTCGGGCGACACCCCGTATACCCCGCGCCCGCGGCGCGAAAAGGGCGCCCAAACACGTGCTGATGGTCGCGTCTGAAAACGGCGCGCTGCGCGGCGGATCGGTCGGCGGGATCGCGGACGTCATCCGCGATCTACCCGGCGCGCTCGTTGAGGAAGGGTTGAAGGTCACCGTCATCACGCCCGCTTACGGCTATTTGCACGCCGACAACGAGGTGATGGGCGTCTATCAGGTCAACTTCCCGTTCGCGAGCCGCGTGGAAAGCGCCGACGTGTTCCGCGTCCGCCCGACGCGCGAGGTCGAGGGCGTGCAACACCTGGTCGTCGAGAACATCTGGATCCGCGGCAATCCCATCTATGTGCACGATCCGTGGGAGCCGTTTTCCACCGACGCCGCGAAGTTCGCGATGTTCTCCGCCGCGGTCGCGAGCCTTGTCGCCTCCGCGCACGAGACGGTGCGTGACGTGGATGTGATCCACCTGCACGACTGGCACGCGGCGTTTGTCGCGCTTCTTCGCGAGCTCGATCCGCAATACGCGGACTTGCAGCGCCTGCGCACGGTGTTCACCATCCACAACCTCGGCATCCAGGGCACGCGGCCCGTGGAGCACGCGGCCAGCTCGCTGTCGAGCTGGTATCCGTCGCTGTTCGCCGACGCCGCGACGCGCGACCTCATCTATCGCCGCTTCGTGGATGGACGCTACCAGCCTCCGTGTTTCAACCCGATGGCCGCGGGCATCGCGCTATCCGACATCGTAACGACGGTCTCGCCGACCTACGCACGGGAAATCACCCGGCCGTCGGACGCGGATGCCGGCGTGTTCGGAGGGGAGGGGCTCGAGGATCTGATCGGAGAAGCGATGCGCGACAAGCGCTTGGTCGGCATCCTGAACGGCTACGACGCCGCGCCGAGGTCAGAACAAAAGCTGTCGTTCGCCGAGATTCGCGACGCGCTTGAGCGCGAGGCGGCGCGGATGGCGGATTCGCCCGTCATCCCCGAAACGCTGCCGTCTTCGCTGCGACGCCTGCGCGAGTGGCGCGAGCTGTCGCCGCGATTTGTCGCCACGCTGGTGACGCGCGTCGCCGACCAAAAGACGCGCCTGTTCTTCGAGCGCGGCATGGGCGACGCGACCGCCGGGGAACGCATCCTCGACACGCTCGCCGCGGCGAACGGCGTGTTCGTCCTGGTCGGCGACGGGCTGCCGCTCCTTTGCCGCATGCTCGGCGACCTCATGGACAGCTATCCCAACTTCCTGTTCCTCCAGGGGCGCAGCGACGACGGCGCCGCGGCGCTCTACGCGGGCGGCGACCTGTTTCTCATGCCGAGCCTGTACGAACCGTGCGGCATTGCGCAGATGATCGCGATGCGTCACGGGCAGCCTCCGCTCGTGCACGAGGTCGGCGGACTGGCGGACACGGTGAAAGATGGCGTCAACGGATTTGCGTTCGACGGCGCGACGATCGAGGAAAAGGTCGAGGGATTCGTCGGCGGCCTGACGCGCGCACTGCGGATGTCGTTCGAGGAACCCGAGGCGTGGAAGACGATCGTCGAGAACGCCCGTGCGGCGCGTTTTGCATGGCGCGACGCGGCGAAGAAATACGTGAAGGACGTGTATACGGGGTGATTCGTGGTTGTCATCCTGCGGTTGTCATCCTGAGCGAAGCGAAGGATCTCGCTGTAAGATCACGGAGACCCTTCGCTTCGCTCAGGGTGACAACGCGCCAAAGGCGACGGGGGCGCCAGGCGTCGACGCACGTTATTCGTTGCCCACGCCCGCAAGCCAGAGCGCGCGCTGCACGCGCTTGCACTCCTGCTTGAACTTCGCGCGCAGCACGCACGCCGCGCCGCCTGGCCACATCAGCCAGACGCCGTAGCGCGCCCCGCCGTAGGAGCCGGGCCGGTTGAAACCGGACATCGTTCGCCGCACGGCGATACGCACGTCGGCCAGGCGGGAAACGCGGCCGCCGTCGGCCAGGGCGAGAAAGTTCCGTTCGGTATCGGCGATGAGAATGCACGGCGCGGCGTCGGTGTCGACGCGCTTGCGTTGCGACACGAGGATGAGACACCAGGCGCCCATCAGCGCGAACAGCGCGCCGACGGCGATCGGCGCGGCCAGCGCCAGGCGAAGATCGCGGTCGGGCGGCGTGGTGAACCAGAGATATCCCGCGCCGCCGAGGCAAAGACCCGCGACCAGTAGAAACGTCCATCCGGCCGTTTCGTAGCCGAGCACGTCGCGGTTCAAGAACCGGATGCGTTCGCCGTCGCGGACGATTTCGTATCCGCAGTCCTTCGCGATGACCCAATCGTGCAGCAAATGGACCTCGGGGCGGTTTTGCCGCGCCGCGCTTCCATGCGCGGTTCGCCGCCCGAAACGGTTTGTGGAAACCCCGACATTATAAGGCGTCGCGCGGGTTTCGCCATCCCGGATCGTCCTACTTCCAGAGGTCCTCGCCGCCGTGCGTCTTGTTCTTCATTTTCGAGAACGCCTCGTTCCAGGAGGGCCGGCGGATGAATCGAAAACGCTCGGGATCGAAATAGCGCCGCTCGAGCATCGCGGGAAGCGGCTTGAACGCGCGCCACCGGGCGTCGTTGACGAGATCGCGGCGCAGAAGGCCAAGCAGGATGCCGTCCCCGATGTTCGTGAAGATCGGGGCGTAGAGCTTGAACGTGCGCGGCGACAGATAGATGTCGCGCTGCGCGGTTGCGATGGTGTGGGCGTAAACCCAGTCGGAATCCTCCTTGGGGAATCCGTCGAAAAGCACCGGCCAGGTGAGGATCAGCTCCGGCGCGCGATCCAGGACGTACGCCGTGTCGTGCTTTTCGTGGCCCACGATGCGCGCGCCGGTGCGTTGCTCGCGCCGGCCGATGTGCAGATCGGTCAGGCCGACCATGTCGAGCACGCGCCGGCGGCTGTGGTAGCCGATCGCGCCGATCGGCACGGTCGCAAGCGCCGCGTCCGGCGGCGTGATTTCCTCAAGCGCGCGGCCGACCGTCGTCCAGTCACGCGTCCAGTTCACCAGCATGCGGGCCTTGTAGAAGTCGAGAAGAAGGCTTCCGGTCGCCCAGGCCCACCAGAAAAGCAGAAGCGACGCGACGCCGATCCATGTGCGGGCTGTCGCCGGCGCGGCGGGCGGGCGTGAAAGGCGCTCGCGCCGCGCGCAAAGGCGCACGCGAAACAGCTTCCACGCGGCGAGCGTTCCGGGGATCAGCGAGGGCACGAGAAACCGGTGATACGGAAAAAAATCGCCGCCGACGAAAATCGCGAACGCGCTCGTCACGAATACCTGTCCGATCGCCACGAAAAACCAGCGCGGCAGGCGCGGCCAGATTTCGCGCCGGCGCGTGAACAGCAACATCAGGAAGATCGGCGGGAACACGAGCGCCATGCCCGCGCCGATGAGGTAGCCGATTCCCTTGAGGGCGAGCGGGCCGGAGAACGTGCCGACCTTGGCGGCGAAGGTGTTGGGCGTGAAATAGCCGAAGTAGCTCCAGCGCCACAGCCAGTAGCCGCCAAACAGCGCGATCACGATTGCGGAATAGACGATCGCCTGCCGCCATCGGGCGCGTGCGATCGGCAGCAGCCAGGAAAGTCCAAGCGGTATGGCGACGAGGATGCCGTCGGGGCGAAGCAGCCCCGCCGCGACAACGCACAGCGCGGACAGGAAGGGCGGTGCGCCGCGCTCGTGCTCGCGCGCGTGCGCGAAAAGCGCCGCCATCCACGCCAGCGCGACAAGCGGCGTCTCCATCGCGGCGGTGGACCACACGAGCCCCATCGGGCCGATGACGAGAAACGCGAGAAAGAGGAACTCGAACGGACCGACCGCGACGGCGGCTCCCGTCTCGCGGCGATCGCTCAAAAAGAGCGCGTATCCGATCGCGAGCGCGGCCGCCCAGGCGAGGATGCCAAGGACGACGGAGACAAGGTCGAGGCGATCGATGCCGGCGGCCGCGAACGGCGCCAACAACAGGACGTGCCCGAAGGCGGTAGCGCCCTCGACGCGTTCGCCGGGATTGAAAACAAGGCCATCGCCCTCGGCGAGATGGCGCGCGTAGGTCATCGTGATGAAGGCGTCATCGACCGGCCCGGTCCACGGCAGGGCGCGCCATCCCCAAAGCAGAACGCCTAGCGAAATCAGGAAGAAGGTCGTGGGCGTGATGGTGCGCTTCATGGCGTCCAGGATGAGGCGGGCGCGGATCATATCGCGGTCGCGCGGCTTGCGGAAGGCCCGGCCGGCACGAGGGCCAGCGGACGCGGCAAGCGAATGTTTTTTATCCTATCGGTAACGGTGCGTTATGGCGCGGCGTATTATTCAAATTGTCGGACGAGGCAAGCTTGAGCCGCCTTGCCCGGTCGCCTTGATGACCGTTGTACGGAATTCTTGAAGGGCGAGGGACCGTGAATGGAGGCCATTTGAATTTATGAAATCCGTGCGCGTGAGCCCCATCGCCAATGGAAACCGAATTAAATGTTGGGCATGCGCGTGGTTTGTGAACAAGGACGGGGAATGTGTCAGGAGCGTATCGATGCGTTTTTGCTGAGGAAAACTTAATAGCGATGTCCGCTTTGAATTTCCGGAGCCCCGGCGGAAAGGGGCACTCCAAACATTAAGATAACTATTCAAATCGCGGAATTTTGAACGGTTTGCTTGTATGAAATCGATTTTATGCGCGGACAAGATGGCCGACCGTTTCGCGCCCCGATTGAATTTTCGGAGGAGTCGACCGGCGTTGTGAAAAGGGGGCGTATCGAACACGGTTTCGTGGCGGGTCGGCTCCGCCTGAACCTTCATGCTTTTTTTGTGTCCAAGCGCCGACGAAATCAATTCGGTTGACAAGGGAAAGAATCTTGGTATAAGTGAGCCTTGCGAGACCCTGACCCCCATCCGCGATCCTGAGACGACGCGGAATAATAACCTTCGGAGGAATTCTGAATCATGGCCGGCAACACGGGTGACATCCTTGCATCGGTGCAGCGTGAGGTTGATGGTCTCCTTTCGCGCATTCGTGAACTCGAATCGCAAAAGACCGACCTCGACAAGCAAATCTCGGAAGTTCGTCGCGACATCAAGAAACGGCAGGATTTACTTTTGGTGTGGGAAGGCAAGGCCGACGTTCGTCCGATGATCGAACGCAAGGCGGGTGAGCGCTCCCGCCGCGGCTTTACCATGACCGCCGCGATCCTCGAGATCCTGGACTCCGAGAGCCGTCCGATGTCCGCGCACGAGATCCTCGACGAGCTCAAGAAACGCAACGCGGCGGGCACCTCCAAGAGCCCGATCTCGTCGGTTCGCAACGCGCTACAGATTCTCAAGAAGCGCAACCAGATCGTCAGCCCCGCGTACGGCCTTGTCAGCCTGCCCGGCCGCGAAGGCGGCATCGGCGGCAATCGCCCCCCCAAGACGATCCGTCGGCCCGGCGGCAAGTCCGAGTAGTTGCATCGAGTCGAGTGCGTCCGGCGCTTGCCGGATCGCCGCGAACGCGGGCGCCGGATTCCTCCGGCGCCCGATTCGTTTTCAGGGCGCGTATCGCGTTGACAGCTTCCGGACGCGTTCTATAGTGCCGCGCGATGCGTTTTGGCCGTCTTGCCCCCGTCGTTTGCGCCGTCATCCTGGCTTCCGCCTGCGGGCCGAAGTTCGAGGAAATGTCCCCCCGCGAGGTGTACGAATACGGCGAGACCGAGTTCGCGGACAAGGACTACAACGACGCGATCAAGGCCTACGAGGCCCTCATCGACCTGTACCCGTTTTCGATCTACGTGACGCAGGCGGAACTGCGCATCGCGGACTCGTATTTCCGGCGCAAGCGCTGGGCCGAGGCCGCCGTCGCGTACGAAGACTTTGTCGACAAGCATCCGACCAACGAATCCGTTGCGCACGCCGTGCATCACATGGGCGTATCGCACTACAAGGAAAAGCGCGCGATCGACCGCGACCAGGACGAAACCTGGGCCGCGGAATCGGCGCTCTCGCGCGTGGTCACGCAATATCCGGATTACGCCGAGGCCGGCGACGCGCGCGAAAAACTGGCCGAGGTGCGCGAGGATCTGGCCGCGCGCGAGCGTTATGTCGGGCGGTTCTATCGCCGCGAGAACGAACCGTACGCGGCGCTGCAGCGCTACCTGGTCGTGGTTCGCGATTATCCGGACACGAAATATTACCCCGAGGCGCTTTATTTTGCCGGGGTGAGCCTTGTCGATCTCGAGGAGCCGGCCGAGGCGCGCCGGTATCTCGAACTGCTCGCCGACAAATTCCCGGATCACAAGTTCGGGAAACGGGCCACGGATGTCCTTGCCCGGATCCCTTAGATTCGCATTCCCGCTTCTTGCCGTCCTTTTATTCGCCGGCTGCGAGCGCGACCCCGTCTGGCTTGTCGAGCAAACCCTGAACGCGCGTGAACAGGCTTTAAAGGACAAAGACGTCGAGTCGTACGCGGCGTTGTTTCACCCGGAATATCAATACAAGACCGAAAGCGTCGAGACCGTACAGTCGAACATCGCCAAGCGGTTTTCCGCGAACGATCGCATCCTGCTGCGCACGCACAACCGCCACATCACGTTTCAGAACGACGGCGACATCGCCGACGTGGTGCAGGAATACGAGATCGTGCAAGAGCGCGGCGGGCAACAGATCCGCTCCAGCGGAACGGAGCGATTCTTCCTGAAACGGGAAAAAGGCCTGTTCGGCGGCAAATATCTTTTCTTTGCGGGGATGGGTGTGTAGCGGTTCCCTAGCGATCAGCAATCGGCCATCAGCAATCAGCCATCAGCAATCAGCTTTCAGCAATCCGCCCTACCTCGGCGAGGTGACCTGGGCCGCGTCCACGTTGACGATCACTTCCCACAACTGCTCGGGCACGTTCCACGAGTTGGCGACGAACGTGAACGTACCGGGAACCGGGATCGTCATGTCGAAAAATCGCGTCGGGCACAGGGGATCCGGCTCGGCGTCGCTGTCGAGATCCTGCCGGTGCAGGAAGGTGAAAAAGACAATGCCACCGCCGTCGCGCTCGGCCGAATCGTCCACGCGATACGACATCTGCACCGAATCGTCTTCATATAAGTAGCAGGGCGCGGAGCGGAGCTGGAACGACTCGCCCGGGGCATACGGCTGATCGCCCTGCGGCAGGAGCAGATCCATCATCGGCGCGAAGTAGCGGTTGTGGCGCGCCGGCGAGGCGTCAAGTTCCATGGACACGATCAGGGAATCCGCCGTGATCTTCGCCGCGCCCAGGCGCTTGACGATTTCCACCGTGGGCGTCCCGCCGCTGTCGATGCCTTCCACGGTGTACGATACGTCCGTGACGCACAGGCACGAACCGTCCCAGGCCGTGTCGGTTTCGGTGATGCGTACATCCGCGCCGTCGGCCTCGGCCGTCACGGTCAGATCGAACTCGCACGACAGCACGACGTCTCGCCGCGTCACGTGCAGTTGCCGCGTTTCACCGTCCCACTCCAGATCGACGATGTCATACGGCTCCGATTCGGGTTCGTAGGGCACCTCGCCCGCGCAGGCCGGCGCCGACAGCCCGGAAACCGTCAGGTCGCCGAGGTCGTCGTCATCGTCGCCTGCGTCATCGTCGCCATCGTCATCATCGCCGTCGTCGTCATCCGCGTCGTCGTCATCGTCCACCGCGTCGTCATCGCCCGCCGCGTCGTCATCGTCGTCATCGTCGCCGCCGCCGCCCGTGCAGGCGCCGGCGATCGCCAGCGCGAGGGCCAGGACGACAAGGGAAATGATTTTGATCAATCGCATCCGGTAATCTCCATCTCGTTTTCTGCCGATACGGCTTAAGGAAAAGGTACGTGCGGAGCGCTGAATGTGCAACAGGCCCGGGCGTGCCGAAATGGCGGCGGGGACGCAACCCTTGCGACTTTGTGAATCTCGTAGCCTAATCGGTTTTTTCGTCATCTGGGGCAAGCGGCGAGATGCCAGATCCGGCTAACAGAAACGTCATGCCGACCGAACGACCGCCACGCGTCCGTATCGTCGATCCGGCGGAGCAATCGCCGATCGCGCAATACGCGGCGATCGCCGATCTGTTCGGCCGGGAGTCGCGCGGTCTGTTTCACACGCTCGTTGTCCGCGCTCCGGTCGCCCTGACGGTATTTGACCGCGACATGCGCCACGTGGCGGTCAGCGCCCGCTGGTGCACGACCTTCGGGATTGCCGCCGAGGACATCGTCGGCCGGCTCCATTACGATGTCTTTCCCGAAATTCCGGAGAAGGCGCGCGAGGTGCACCGCCGCTGCCTCGCGGGCGCGTCCGCGAGCGGCGAGAACGAGCCCTACTACCACGACGACGGCCGTATCGATTTCGTCGATTGGGAAATCCACCCTTGGCGCGACGCGTCCGGCGAAGTCGGCGGCATTGTCCTGTTCGTCGAAACGCGCACCAGCGCGCGCGAGGCCGAACAGTCGCTCGCCGACCGCGACGCCCGCCTGCGCGCGTTATGGGAGCAGGCGGCGGATCCCATGTTCATCCACGCACTCGGCGGCGGCCTTTTGGACGCGAATCCCGAGGCGTGCCGCCTGCTTGAACTCGACAAGGACGACCTGGAGCGCCGCGCGAACGAAAACGCGGGCGCCGTCTTTGGCGAGGGCTGGGACAAGGTCCTGGGCGCGAACAGCAGCTTCGAGGCGCCGGTCATGACCGAGGGCTCGATCCGGTCGGCCGGCGGCGTCGATATCCCCGTCGAGATCCGCGCGAGCCTCGTGGATACGCGGCAAGGCCCCATCATCGTTTCGATCGCCCGCGATATCCGCCGGCGCATGATCGCCGAAGCCGCGCTGCGCGACCTGTCGCGGTTTCCGAGCGAGAACCCGCAGCCGGTATTACGCGTCGAGCCGACCGGGCGCGTCCTCTACGCAAATGAGGCGGCCGGTTATCTCCTGAAAAACTGGGGCGTCGCGATCGGCGACCGGCTGCCGGCGCGCGAACGCGAATTGGTTCGGGAATGCATGGCGACGGCCGAGCCCGTCCGCGAGGTTTACGAGGCCGGCGAGCGGACGTACGAGATCCTGTTCTCGGCGTCCGCCGGCGGCCCGCACGTCAACATCTACGGCAACGACATCACCGAGCGGCGGCGCGTCGAGAGGCAACTCGAACGCAGCGAGGCGCGTGCCCGGATGATCTTCAAGCACGCGCCGATCGGGTTCACGGTCGGAAACAGGGACGGCGTCATGCTCGAATGCAACGAGATGATGGCCGAGATCTTCGGCCGCCCGATGTCGGAGATCGTCGGCCGGTCGTTCCTGGATTTCGTCCCTGCCGAAATACGCGAGGCCGCGCGCGATCAATTCACGCGGCTTGTCGAAAACAACGAGCGATTCTATTGCGCGGAGCGGCAGTATCTGCGCGGCGACGGAACCCGCGTGCCGGCGCGTGTGACCGTTGTCCGCATGGTCGATCCCCAGGGCGAGCCGTTTCAGGTCGCCATGGTCGAAGACCTGCGCGAGCAACACGCCGCGCGCGAGGCTTTGCTCGAGCGCGAACACCGGTTCCGCGTCCTCTACGAGAACGCGGCGGACTCGATCATTCTGGTCGGCGCGGACGGGCGTTTTGTCGACGTCAATCCGGAGACCTGCCGCACGCTTGGCTACACGCGCGACGAGATGATCGGCATGACGCTCTCGGCCATCGCCGGGACCGGGTATTCGGACGAGACGCTTGTCGGGATCATGGAGGACATCGAGGCCGGGCGCACGGCAAGCTACACCGGGCGGCGGCGCCGCAAGGACGGCAGCGAGTTCCCCGTGGACGTTCGCCTGAACAGCATCGAACTCGGCGGCGACACGGTGCTTCTGATCGTCGCGCGCGACGCCAGCGAGCAGGAGCGCGCCGAGAAGGAGCGGCTGCTGTTGCAGGAGCAGCTCCAGCAGGCGCACAAGATGGAAGCGCTCGGGAGCCTGGCGGGAGGCGTCGCGCATGACTTCAACAACCTTTTGTCGATCATTTCCGGCTACGGCGACATGCTCGCGCAGAAGATCGACGCCGAAAACCCGCTGTTCGAGGCGGTGCAGGAGATCCGCTCCGCGGCCGCGCGCGCCGGCAACCTGACAAGCCGCCTGCTGGCGTTTTCACGCCGCCAGGTCATCAAGCGCCGCGTCGTGGATCTGCGTGACGTGGTGACCGAAGTGAAAAATCTGCTGCGCCGGGTGATCGGCGAGAATATCGAGCTGCGAGCGCGCCTGTCGCCGGAGCCCGCGCCGGTGCTCGCGGACGTGGGGCAAATCGAACAGGTGCTCGTCAATCTCGCGGTCAACTCCCGCGACGCCATGCCGAACGGGGGCGTGCTCGAGCTGCGCGTATCCCTCGACAATCTCGACGAATCCGTTGTACGCGACGGTGCGAAGATGCCCGCCGGGCGTTACGTCCGGCTGCTCGTCGCCGATTCGGGCACGGGAATGGACGAGGCGACGCGCCGCCGTGTCTTCGAGCCGTTTTTCACGACCAAGGAACGAGGCAAGGGGACCGGCCTTGGCATGGCCATGGCCTTTGGCATCGTCAAGCAACACGACGGTTTCATCTTCGCCGATAGCGTGCCCGGCAAGGGCGCCACGATCGAAATCTATCTGCCGCGCTCGGAAACCGTGCTCGAAACCGCCACCGGCCCGGCGCCGCGTGCGCCCTTGGTGCGCACGAAGGGCGAGGGCGTCACCGTCATGGTGGTGGAGGACGAAATCGCGCTTCGACGCCTCATCCGCCGCGTGCTGGAACGAAGCGGCTTCCAGGTGCTGGAGGCCGGCGACGGCACGAGCGCGATCGAATTGCTCCAGACGCGCGGCCACGATGTCACGCTGCTTTTGACCGATGTCGTCATGCCGAACATGAGCGGGCCGGAGCTGGCGCGCATCGTGCGCGAGGCGCTGCCGCACCTGAAGGTCCTGTTCATGTCCGGATACGCGGAAGACGCTTTCGAACGCGAAAGCCTCGACGATATCGAGCGCAGCTATATCCAGAAGCCGTTTACGTCCGACGAGCTGATGACGGCGATCGCGCGCGTGATCGAGGACGAGCCGGACTGATCAACGCATTCGGGAAAACAGCCGGCGCGTGTTTTTCGCCGCGGCCCGGCCCGCATCGGTCTGGGAAACGCCAAGGATCCTTGCGAGCGCGCGCGCGACCTCCGCGACGTATGCCGGCTCGTTGCGCTTTCCGCGATACGGCTTGGGTGCCAGATACGGGCTGTCCGTTTCGATGAGCACGCGGTCGATCCCGGCGGCGCGGACGGCGTCGTGTTCGGGCATCTCGGTCTTGAACGTGATCGTGCCGGTGAAGCTGAGATCAAACCCCAGCGCCAGCACGCGTTCGGCCTCGTCGCCGCTTCCCGAAAAGCAGTGGAAGACGCCCCGGTACGCGCCCTCGGCCTCGTCGGCGAGCACGGCGAGGCAATCGTCCATCGCCTTGCGGCAATGGATGACGATCGGCAAGCCGAGCTTGCGCGCGACGCGGATTTGACGGCGAAAGGCGTCGTGCTGCGCTTCGCGCGGCGAGTGGTCGTAGTGATAGTCAAGCCCGATCTCGCCCCACGCCACGACGCGATCGTCGCTTGCCAACTCCGTCAACGCGGCGAGCGTCTCGTCGTTGGCGTGTTTCGCCACATGCGGATGCATGCCGAGCGCCACGAAAATCTCCGGCCGCGTTCTTGCGATGGCAAGCGCCTTGTGCGCGCCGGCGAGGTCGGTCGCGATCGTCACCATGCGCGTCACGCCGGCGGCGAGCGCGCGCTCGATCACCGCCGGGCGGTCGTCGTCGAACGCGCCGGCGTCGAGGTGGCAATGGGAGTCGATGAGGGACATGGGGCGGCGCGCGCGGCGCCTACGCGTTTTCCACGCGACCTGCCGCCGCACGGGGGCGGCGCGCCCAGCGGACATCGAACGAGCCGTCTTCCCGGGGCACGACTTCGCCGCGCCTGGCGTCCGCCCAGATGCCCTCGATGTTGTAGAACTCGCGGACGGGCCTGTAGAACGCATGAAAAACGATGTCGCCCAGGTCGAGGATAACCCACTGCCCGTCCGCGGCGCCTTCGACGCCAAGGGGAATCGAGCCGCTTTTCTTCACGGTCTCGCGCACGTTTTCGACGATCGTCTGCGCGTGCCGCGTGCTGGTGCCGTGGCAGACGACGATCGTGTCGGCGTAGGAACACAGGCCGGCGACATCCAGAACGACGATGTCATGGGCGAGCTTGTCGAGGGCGGCGGTAAGAACGGTGGAGAGCTTCGCGTTGATGCGGGCCAGGACTCGATCCTCCCTGTGGATGGTCCACGTCGCATAGTAGGCGGGGCCGCATCGATGTCAACGAGAAAACGACGAAAGAGGAAACAGGAAAGAGGAAAGAGGGTGGTGCCCACGAAATTCGGTATCGACTTCCGTGCGAGTGCCGGTGCCTGTGCCCGGACGAATGGTCTGGAAGTCTGAAAGTCTGGACGGTCATCGCAAGTCACGGCGCCCTCGCCCGTGAGTCATTGCAACGTCCGAGCCGCAAACGAAGGCTCCGCTCCGGGCGGAGCCTTCGTTTGCGGGTGACGCGCACGAAAAGCGGCGCTTCCTATTTACCCGCGCACTCCGCTTCGATTTGCGGCTCCGGCGGCGCGGGGATATAAGAGCACCGATGCGTCAAAAGATTCTTATGGCCGGGGCCGTCGTGCTCGCCGCGCTCGCGATGATCGTCGCGCGCGTTGCCGTGGGCGGCGCCGTCGAGCTGCGTGAGGCGCGCGCGCACCAGCAGGCCGGCGATATCACCGAGGCGATCTGGGCGTACGACCGCGCGCTGCACTGGTATCTGCCCGGCAGCCCGACGGTGCGGGCGTCGGTGGACGCGCTGCGCACGATCGCGCGGGATGCCGAGGCTTCGGGCGATCCGGAAACCGCGCTCTGGGCGTGGCGCGTGATGCGTTCGGCCATGTACGCCGCGCGCGGACTCGTTCAGCCGGGCCGGGACGTCATCGGCGAAGCAAACGTCGAGATCGCGCGGCTCGTCGGCGAAAAAGTCGGCGCGGGCGATCCGCAAAAAAACGCCGAGGCGCGCGAGATGGAGATGGCGATCCTCACGCGCGAGGTCGGACCGAATACGGCGTGGTCGCTTGTCGCCACGCTCGCGTTTTTCGGCTGGATCGGCCTGGCCGTGCTGTTCATCTTCCGGGCGTTCGGCCCGAAGGACGCGTTTTTTCGCCGTCCGGCGCTTTTTATCGGCGCCGCGTTTTTGGCCGTGTACGTCATCTGGATGCTCGCGCTGTCGCGGGCGTGAGACGCGTGCGCGCGCGTGTGCGATTTTTTGACACGCCGCGGCAAAAAGGAATAATCTGGCGGCGAAAATCCGGGGCGAATTTGCCCGCATCGGCCCCCATCGCGCCGGCGGGCGGAGGGTCACAATCATGATATTCAAGCGAATCGCGCTTGCGGCGGTTGTCGCCGCCGTTTTCGCGTCCGCGGCTGTTGCGGGCGCGCCGGGTGCGTGGACCTATCTCAACTCCAATTCGGGATTCGTCTCATCGGGCATCCTCGATATCGGAGGCCTAGACGATGGATCTTTTGTCGGCGTCGGCATTCACCAGTCGAGCGAATCCGGCTTCGCGCAAGCGTGGAAGGGCTACACCGACGGCACCTTCTATGAGGTCATGGCCGCGACGTTGGACCTGGAGGACACCTGCGACGTGCTGCGTATCTTCGGTTTTATGACGACGGTCGACTTTTTCACCGACACCATCGGCGTCGCCGGCGGCGTCACGAACGAGCAGTGCCTCGCGGAAAACCCCAACGCGCCCGAATGCCTGGCGTGCTTCATCCAGCTCAAAGGCACCATCAAACGCACGACGGAGGCCGGTGAGGAAGACACCTTCAATGTCGTCGATCTGCCTGCCGAGGTCGTGCCGAACGGAAGCACCATCGACGCGATCCACGCGGTGACCGATCTGTTCGGCGTCGCGCAGGGCTATCCGAACATGTTGCTCGCGACGCATGACGCGGGCGCCACATGGGAGAAGCTGCCTTTCGCGGGCGGCACCCCCGCGTCCGTTTCGTTCATCAACGAGGATATCGGCTTTGCCGCGACGGGCTTCGACAACACGCCCGCCAAGTCCGGCGAAATCGATCCGGGAGAGATCCTCGCCCGCGCGCTCTGGCGCACTTCGGCGTTTTACCGCGCGACGCACCCCGACTTCCGCCGACAGAAGGCGATCGTCGGCGACGCGTTCTTCAAGACGACGGACGGAGGGCAGACGTGGGAGACGCTCTCCTCCGGCGACAAGATCCTCGCGTACAAGATGAGCTTCGCCAACGAGCAATACGGCATCGTGATGGCCGAGGGCGACTCGAGCGCGCTCGCGCACAGCATCATCTATTACACGCACGACGGCGGCGTTACGTGGGAGCAGGCGTCCGTTCCGGCCAAGATGCCGTGGGACAACGGCGAATACGGCATCTCGGACGTGTGGATGGTCGATGCGGATCTCGCGTACGCCTCCGTGTTCGTTCTGAAGTTCGGGTCGCTGCCGGTGGCCGGCGGATTTCTCATCAGCAGTGACGGCGGAAAGACGTGGCAGGTGGACGAATACGGATCCGACGAGATCCTCGGCATCGGCTACATGGCGATGGACGGCAAGCGCAAGAGCTGGGCGTATGCGGGCGGCATGGGCCTCACGCACGGTTACTACACCGGCAACGCGAATGCCGCGCCGACGGCCGACGCGGGCGACGACGGAACGGGCGTCGTGGGGGAAACCCTGAACCTGGACGGCTCGGGCAGCTCCGACCCCGATGGCGACACGCTGTCTTACAAGTGGACGCAGGTCTCCGGCCCGGCGATCGAGATGGTGTCGCCCTTTGGCGTGGACGCCGCATTCACGCCGTCGGCGGCGGGGGTGGTCGAGTTCTCGCTGACGGTGACCGACTCCGAGTTCTGGATCGAAGCACCGGATACGGTATCGTTCACCATCGACGAGCCGGCTCCGGCCGACGACGATGACGACGCCGTGGACGATGACGATGACGACGACGGCGGTGATGACGACGAGGGCGACGATGACGACGACGACGCCGGCGCCGACGATGACGATGACGAAGACGAAGACGGAGGCTGCTGCGGCTGCTGAGGCGCTCCGGCGAATCTCGTCGACGGGAAAATTGACGAACGGAAACGATTCGGCGGCCGGTACTCGATTGTACCGGCCGTTACGTTTCCGTTCCCGCGCTCGACGCGGAACACTTATCGCTTGACGGCGGGCGCGGGCGGGCGTGACAATTACCGCCTTGCATGGCAACGGCTGCGTTTTCTAAACGGGAGGGAAATATGAATATTCTCGATTTCCGCGTTCGTCCCCGCGTTCCTTATTTCTACAAGGACCTCGTGCCGGTGCCGAATCCGGCCATCGCGCGGTACATCTCGCTCTACAAAGGCGAGCCGCGCCTCGGGATTTCGTCGTTCGAGGAGTCGATCGCGGAGATGAAAGAGAACGGCATCACGCAGGCCGTCATCTTCTCGGGCGACGCGGCCGGCAACACGGAAGTGTACGACGCGGTCCGGAAGTTTCCGGAAAACTACATCGGACTTGCCGGCGCGCGGCCGGACCATGGCGTCATGCAGGCGTACAGGGATCTGGAACGCGCCTACACGGAGATGGGGCTCGTCGGCTGGAACCAGAGCCCGTTCCTGACGGGCGTGTACGCCTCCGACCGGCGCAACTACCCCCTCTATGCGCTCTCGCAGGAGATGGGCAAATGCGTCGTCATCCATTCGTCCGCGCACTACAACCCGAACCTGCCGCTCGACCTCGGCAATCCGCTGGAGGTCGACAAGGTGGCCGTCGACTTCCCGGATCTGCGCATCGTGCTGACGCACGGCGGCGTCGGGTTCGGCGATCTGGGCACCACGATCGCCAACCGGCATGACAACGTCTGGATCGATTTCACGTCGCTCATGCCGCAGTGGGTGCCGATGCACCATCTGGTGCTGATCAATGGCCCATTGCGTCACAAGGCGATCTTCGGCACGAACTGGCCGTGCCTGCATTACAACTGCGCGCAAGAGTGGAAGAACGTGCTGAAGGACAAGGTTCAACCGCTGTTCTTCCGCGAAAATGCGCTGCGCGCGATGGGGCTTCCGGTTTGAGCGATACCGCGACGCCCGCCGAATTGGAGCGATCCGACGACGTCGCGCTCGCGGGCGCCGAAGCCGAGGCCGCGGAGCCGGCCGCGTCCGGACCGGACGGCGAGGAGCGCCGGGGCGCCCTTGTC
>JAIOHV010000121.1 GCA_019912885.1 bacterium | reverse complement strand
GGCCGGACGCGAGCGCGAGCCGCCACGGCAGCGTCGCGAGAAGAAGAAACGCAATGCCTGCGGGGCGCGACGCGGAATCGAAAAATCCAAGACCGGTGACAAACGGCGCGAGGCCGGAGGCGAACGTGTCGCGCACGGCTTGTTGGTCAAGAAACGGCGCGCGCGACAGGAGGGCCGCGTCGATCCGGCTCATGCCATACAGGACGAAAAGCACCGCGAGAAACAGCGCGAACACGACGCCGGTATCGGATAGTGCGGGACCGAAGTTCGTCTGAAAAACCGTGTTTCCCGCGGAGCGGACCTCGACGCGTGTCGCGACGATTCCGGTGCTCACAAGACGCAGGGTGACCGAACGCGGTGCGCCGCCGGGCGCGGGTACCTCGCGGATCGTATCGCCGCCCCAGTCGCGCAGCGCGAACGCCCGGTCGTCAAGGGCGATACGAAACGTGCGCGACTCGCGAAACTCGCGGTCAAACGATTCCGCTGTCAAAAACAGCGACGCGGCGCCATCGTCGGTCGTAAGCTCAAAGAAAACCTGGCCGACCCACTCGGGCTTGATCGAAAGCTCAATTTCGATCGGGCGTGCCCACGCGGGATCAAGCGCGACGGCGAAATGCGCGCCGTCTCGCAGGTGCAGTCGGCCGCCGCGCACGCCGATGCCGGTGTCCTTCGCGACAACCGCAAGCGGCGATCCGACGGGTTGGCGTCCAAGGAAAAGCGTCAGGCCGATCGCGGCGAGCATGGCGAGCGGAACGAGTCGCGCAAGACGCGGGATCAGACGGCGCATGCCGGCATATTAGGGAGGAATTGGGAATTGGGAATTGGGAATGTTGATTGCGGAATGGAATCGCATCCGGCGGTACACCGAGCGCAAGGAGAAGACACGGAGGACACGGCGGGACGCGATGTCCGTGCCGCGAGCGGCAGCGAGCGGTCCGCCACACGCCGCGGCAGCGCGCGGCTCCGTTCGCCCGGTTATTCCTCGAGCCCGGAAAAATCCCCGAACGTGTAGCGGTAATTCAGGAAGAGGCGATAGGAGTAATACTGATCGCCCTGCGCCTGGCCGAGGCCGAGGTCCGCGTCGAAGGTGAGGCGGTTGTTGTAGTTGATGCGCCAGTCGAAGCCGCCGAAGTAGCTCTGGCCGAAGCCCTCATCGCCTTCTTCGATATTCAGCGACGGCGCGAGGCCGAGGTTGTAGGCGAACGCCGGCGTGAGCTGGTGGAACCAGCCGATCGGAATCGCGTGGCTCTGGAAGTCGAGCGGCGACCAGTAGACTTCCTGTTCGTACGGCGCGCGCGTTTCGTGGTCGATGTACGTGAACATGTACGACACGAGCAGCGAGGCGTCGGGCACGGCAAACGCGCCCGGGAAGGTGTATCCGAGGCCCGCGCGAACGAGGTTGCTCGTCTGCGAATCGATATCCACGCGCTCGCCGGCGGACTCGCTGTTTTCGCGCCAGTTGTATTCGCCGAGGATGCGGAAGCGGTCCCAGTCCTCGCCGGTGATGGACACGAGCGTGAGCGCGACGCCGAGCGTGTCGGTGTCGATCTCCTCGCGCATCGACAGGATCGTCTGCCGCATGTCGCGGCGATGGTAGAAGACATCGATCAGCGCGAAGTCGAGCAGGTTGTAGCCGAGGCCGAATTCCCAGTTGTGCGTCGCGGGGACGGTCTTGTCGTAAATCGTGTAGGTGTACGACGCGCGCGCGGCGAGATCGCCGAACAGCCCGGCGGTGATGCCGACGCTCGGCGACACGTGGCTTTGGGATGTTTCGCCGTCCTGGAAGAAACGGCCCGCCTGGATCTTGGCGAACGCGGACCAGCCGTCCCAGAAGCGATACGTGAACGCCGTGCCGCCCATCGCGTACACGAAGCGGTCATTGAAGCGGATGGCCTCCGAGTAGCCTGCGAAAACGTCCAGCGTCGGGGCGCTTTCGTAGGACACAAGGAGAAGACCTTCCTTGGCTTCGGCGTTGTTAGGATCGAGCGCGAGGGCGATGTTGTATTGCGTCGCGGCGGATCGCCACATGCCGGACGCGCGATAGATGTTGCCGAGCACGATGCGGTAGTAGACGTTGTCCGGATCGGCCTCGACGAGCTTTTCGAACTCGCGCCGCGCCCTTTGGTAGAGCTGGCGGTTGTAAAGCTCCGTCGCAAGCTGCGCCCGATACTTCTGTTCCGCCTCGCTCATTTCGAGCGAGGCCGCAAGGGGTGGACCGCCGGGCACCCCCTTGGCCCCGCTTGAGAAATAGCTGTCGAGGAACGCGCCGTTGACGTATTCGATGGAGTAAAGCGCGAGGAATTCCTTGGCCTCCTGATCCTTCGGATCGACGACCATGATGCGCTTGTACTGATCGATCGCGTCCTCGGTGCGGCCCGAGTTTTTGTACGACCGGGCCAGCGCGCGCCGGCCCTCGATATTCCAGGGATCGTTCTCGACGACGAACTCGAGGTTCACGATCGCGTCCTCGTATTGACCGATCGCGAGGAACACCTGACCGAGTTCCAGGCGCACGGTCGTG
This sequence comes from bacterium, assembly GCA_019912885.1. Taxonomy (NCBI): domain Bacteria; species bacterium. Next base: position 43,600 of record JAIOHV010000121.1, on the reverse strand, counting down.
TTTTCCGGATCGGCCTCGGCGAGCTCCTGATACACCGCGATCGCGGAATCGTAATCTTCGCCGTAGTTGTAGGCGCGCGCGAGTTCGAGTTTGAGCTCGGCGTCGCCGGGATTCTTCTCGACCAGGTATTGCAGCTGCTCCGCGGCCTTGGCGTATTGCGTCTCGTAGGAATAAAGCCGCGCCAACAACAGACGCACGTCCTCGTTGTCCGGTTCGGCCTCGACGACGAACTCCGCGTGCTCGATCGCGTCCGCGTAGCGGTCGGGGTTCATCGAAAGCAGGCTCGCCAGATAGAAGTGCGCGTCGACGTTCTTCGGCTCGTATTCGAGCGCGGTCAGGAACTCGGCCTCGGCCTCGCCGTTTTTCTTCATTCCCATGTAAACGCGGCCAAGCGCGATGTGGGCATCGACGTTGTCCGGCTCAAGCTCGATCGCGTCGCGATACGCTTTTTCCGCCTCGGCGAATTCGCCGCGTTCCAGCAGCAGGCGCCCCATCTCCAGGCGCGCCTCGGTGTTTTGCGGATCGCGCGTATAGAGCTTGCGATACAGATCGATCGCGCGCCCGTAGTAGCGCCGATCCCAGGAGTAAAGCGAGGCGAGCGCGAACGAGGCCTCGTAGTTGTAGGGATCGCGCTGCAGGACGACTTCGTATTCGCGGATCGCATCCTCGATGCGGTTGTTATAGGAGAACAGCCGCGCCAGCAGCATGCGCGCCTCGTCGCGCGCCGGATCCTGCTGCAGGATGACTTCGAGCTGCTGGATCGCGGCGTCGTATTGCTTGGCGTACGACAGCGTTTGCGCGTACTCGAAACGCAGATCGACGTTGCTCGGCCGGCGTTCGAGCAGCCATTGATATTGCTGCAACGCGGCGCCGAATCGGCCGGTCCACGAATAGAGCCTCGCCAGGCGCAGGCGCACGTCGTAGTTTTCCGGCTCGACGCGCAGGATGGCGATGGCCTCGGCAATCGCGTCGCCGTAGGTGTGCGCGTCGTAGCTGAAGATGTCGGCGAGCGCGAGGCGGGCGCCGATGTGGTTCGGGTCGCACTCGAGCACCTTGCGATATTCGATGACCGCTTCCTTGTTGCGGTTGTGAGCGGCGAATTCCTCCGCGAGCAGGAAGCGGACCTGCGTATTGCAGGGGTCTTCCTCGAGGATGCGGCGCATCTGCTCGATGTTCGCCGGATATTCGCCGTACACGCCGTAGAGATCCCCCCACGAGTTCGTCAGCAGCCACCAGGCGCGATGATATTCGCCGGTCACCGCGATGTAGCGTCGGGAGAGCAGGTAGTGGTCGTAGGACAGCTCGGTGAACGCGTTGATGTTCGTCGGGTCGTTTTCGAGCACCTTTTTCTGCATCACGACCGCGCGCTGGTAATCGCCGTTCTTGCGGTCGATGACGCCAAGGCCGTAATACGCCTCGCCCGATTCGGGATTGAGCGCGAGCACCTCGCGGTATTCGAGCTTCGCCTTGTCGTATTGCCCCGTGAGGCGATAGACGGTGCCAAGCCCCAGGTGTGCGTTGGCGTGTTTGGGATCGTTCTTGATGATGTCCTTGTAGATGGCCTCGGCGCGATCGTACTGCTGTTCCATGTAATACGCCTGCGCGAGCGCCAGACGCAGCTCCGTGCGGCTCGGGTCGGCGTCGAGCTTCTGGTTCAGCTCGGTGATGACCTGTGGTCCCTCGCCGGCGTAGATGCGCGTTTTGGTCAACTCGACGTAGAGATCCTCGTCGTCGGGACGCTTGGCGACGAGCGTGCGGTATTCGTCGACGGCGCGGCCGTATTGGTCGGTCCAGGTCAGAAGGCGCGCGAGCAGAAGGCGCGTCTCGTCGTCTTCCGGATCCTGCGAGAGGATGAAGCGCGCCTCCTGGATGCCCTTTTCGTAATAGCGATTGTTCTGCGCGTAGACGTTCGCCAGCTTGCGGTGCAGGTCCAGGTCGGAGAAGCGAAGCTGCAGCGCCTTTTCGAGCGTCTCGATCGCCTTGACCGTGTCCTGCTGATACGCGTACACGTCCGACAGCGTGCCGAGAACCTCCATGCTTTCCGGGTTGATCGCGGCGGCGCGCCGGATGGCGTCCAGGCTCTTTTCGTGGTTGCCCATTTTTCCGTACATGACCGACAGGCCGAGATACGGCGTCACGTCGTTCGGGTCCGCCTGGATCGCGTCGTTGTACGCGCGGATCGCGGACTCCGTTTCGCCGTGGTCGGCGTAGATCTCCGCGCGGCGAACATGCGGGCGCGAACTGCCGGGGTGGTCCAGCGCCGCCTGCTCGAGCGTGCCGATCGCCTTGTTGTAGGCGACGTTCAACTGGTAGCGGCTCCAAAGCCAGCGAATGCGGTCGAACAGGCCGATCCACTGCGTCTGGATGGCGGCTTCGAGTTCCTCGCCACGCTTTTTCTCGGCGAGCGCCCGCAGGTTGTAAACGCCGGCAAGGCCGATCTGCGCGTCGAGGTTCTTGGGTTCGGCCGACAGGATCGCATCAAAGTTTTCGATGGCCGCGTCGAAATCGCCCGAAAGCGCGAGAAGGTCGGCTCGAAGGAGTTTGGCCTCGATATTTTGCGCGTCGCGCTCGAGCACCTCGGTCACTTGCGCGAGCGCGGTGTCGTAGCGCCCGGCCTCGCGCAGCGTGCGCGCGTAGTCCATGCGAGCTTCCAGGTTTTCGGGCTGGGCGGCGAGGATCGCGCGGAACTGGTCCTCCGCCTCGCGGAAATTATTGGACATCGTGTAAATGTGCGACAGGAGCTTGCGCGCCTCGATGTGATTCGCGTCCTTTTCGAGGATCTCCTTCAGCGCGCTGATCGCCTCGGGGTAGGTGGCTTCTTCCCAAGCGTACACGTTCGCGAGGATGAATTTCGTCTCCAGATTGTCGGGCTCAAGCTCGAGCGCCTTCTTGTAGGCCTCGATCGCCTCGCGCGTGCGTTTTTGCGCGGCAAGCGCGTCGCCGAGACCGCGCCACGTGGCCGGGTGATCGCCGTGGCGATCGATAAGCATGCGGTAGGTGAGCACGGCGTCGGCGTAGCGCTGGCTGTAAGTGTAAGCCTCGGCGAGGCCCGATAGCGCCTTGTCGCGATGCTTGGGCTTCAGGGTCAACAGATTGAACTGCTCGACCGCGGAGTCGTAGCGCTTGGCGTACATGAGCGCGTACGCATACTCCATGCGCGCGGTGTCGTTGTTCGTATCGATCGCAAGAAGCTTTTCGTAGTTCTGGGCGGATTCGTCGTGCGCGCCTTTCCAGGAGAGCGCGCGGGCCAGGATGAGAAGCCCTTTCTTGTCCTGCGGCTCGATCGCAAGGAGCCGGCGGGCGGTTTCGATTGCCTGATCGTAGGTGGAAGCGTTCCAGGAATAGACCTCGGCGAGCTCGCGCAGGGCGGTGAGGTTTTCGGGCTCGCGTTCGAGGAGTTTCCGGTATTCGGCGACGGCTTCGTCGACGTTGTTCTGCCACTGATACACCTGCGCCAGATGCAGGCGCGTGACGCCGTCGTTCGGGTCCTGCTCCAGGACCTCGCGGAAGATTTTCGCCGCCTCCGAATTCTTGCCGAGAGCGTAGTAGCTCTCGCCAAGCTTGCGTTTGGCGTCGAGATTCTCGGGATCCTGCTCGAGCGCCTTTTGAAAGGCCTCGATCGCATGGCCGAACTGGTCCTTGCCGAAAAAGGCAAGGCCGTCCTCGTAAGAACCCGCGAAAACGGGCCCCGCGCCAAGCGACAGCAGGATCGCGACAAGGATGCCGGTCGTCTTGCACCTCATGGCGATCCACTCCTCAAAATCGGCTTGCGCCTGCATGCGCGGCGTCCGAAAACGCCGCGCCAACCTCCGACTCAATTCGCCGCCCGCGCGTTCCACGCGCGCAGCGTCAACAGCGCCTCCAGGTTGTCGAACGAATAAACCTCGTCATCGGCGAACGCGCCGTACATCGGCGAAAGCGGCGCCCGCCCCTGGAAGTCGAGCATCCGCCGCAGGGTCGTTTCGGCCTCGTCCTCGCGGCCGGCGGCCAGAAAAAATCGCGTCGCGAGCGCGTACACGCTCGTCGATTCGTAGAACTTCGTCGCCTCGCCGCTCGCGGCGTCGTACTCCGCGTAGATCACGCCGTCCTCGGCGAGCTTGCCCGCGAGGAAGTCCGCGAACGCCTCGTGGCCGCGATCGAAAAGCCCGCAGTAGAGCTGATTGATCGTGTTGGATTTCGTGCCCGTGTACCGGGCGCGCGCGAAGTCGTATTGCTCGTAATACAGCCCCGTCGCCAGGCGCCCGCCGGCCAGAAGGCGCGCGGCCGACTCGGCGACCGGGCGAAACGCCGGAGCCAGATCCGCGACGCGCGCGATCGTCGGCAGGTCGAGATACGAAAGCTGCACCGAACGCGCGACGGAGGGCTCGCCCCAGTCGCGCCAGTTCACGAAATCGCGCAGGTGATCGTCGATCACCTCGTGCTCGCGCAGCGCGGCGGCGATTTCGAGCGCGTACGCCCGATAGGCGGGTTCGCCGAATCGTTCGGCCGCGTCCAGGCAGGCGCCGATGATGCGCAGATCGTCCACGCTCGCCGAGGAATCGGCGGTCAATTCGCCGTCGTGCCCGATTTTCCAGAAGTACAGGCCGAACTGCCCGGTGAGGCGGCGCTTCACGAACGCGAGCTGGCGATCGAACATCGCGCGGTCGCCCGCGAGCACGGCGTAGCGCATCAACAGGCCGGCGGACTCCGAAAGGATGCCGGACAGGCGCATCTGCTCGAGATTGTGGTAGCGAACGAACAACCATCGCCTCACGGTCGAGGATGTGAACACGCCGCCCTCATCGGTCATGAATCGCGTCTCCAGAAACCGGCGGGCGATCCGCTCCGCCTTTTCCGTGTCGCCCGCGGTGCTCGCGCAGGCCCCGCCGAGGGCAAGAAGGGCCAGCGCCACGCAAAGCGCCGCGTGTCGTGTCCGGGATCGTGAACGCACGTCGATGCGCCGGGCTCACGAGCCCGCTTCCTTTTCGCGAATGCGGTAACGCACGGTCTTGTCCCATTTCGTTTTCTTTCGTCCCGCGAGCATGTCCATCCAGAAGGCGCGGACGATCACGACGATCCAGACCTGGCAATACGTGACGTACATCAGCATCGAGAGGACGATGTTCTTGAACGACTCCTCCTCCTCGAGGCTGATCGCGATGAGCTGTTGCATGAAAAACAGCATCGCCGCCAGGAACCAGATGAAGGTGAACGGCCCGATCAGGCCGAGCTTGACCACACCGAGCAGACCGAGGATCGCGATGATGTCCGACAGGATGAGGGCGAAGAAAAAGACGTAATACAGGCTGAACATGTAAAACAGGTCGAACATGATCCGCCGGTTGCGCATCTGAAACGCGACGCGAAGGAACTTGCGGACGATGTATTTCATCCCCTGCGCCCAGCGCGTCCGCTGGCGAATGAAGGTGCGCATGTCCTCCGGCTCCTGCTCCCAGGTGACGGAGTAGGGAATGAACTTGATGCGGTAGCCGAATTCGTAGATGCGGATCGAAAGCTCGGCGTCCTCGGCGATCGCCTCCTCGTCGAAGCGCCCGGCCTTGTCGAGAATCTTGCGCCAGATGACGTAGTTCGTGCCAGGCAGCGTCGCGAGGTTGAACAGCTTGTAGCGCCCGCCCTGCATCAGCCACTGGAACGCGATGAATTCCAGATTGATGAACGGCGGCAGGTAGCCGCGGTCGCGATTGATCGTGCGCACCTTGCCGAGCACCGCGGCGAGCTTCTGGTCCTCGACGAGATTCGCGACGAGGTAGAACAGCGCGTCCGGCTCGGGGCGGTTGTCGGCGTCGTAAACGGCGATGATATCGCCGACCGCGTGTTGCAGGCCGACGTTCAGCGTGTGGCTTTTGCCCTTGCCGCCTTCGCCCGGCGGGATTTCCACGTATTTGATGATGCGATGGCGCGCGGCCAGCCGTTGCACGATCTCGCCGGTCGCGTCGGAGCTTCCGTCGTTGACGACAATGATCTCCAGGCGCTCGCGCGGATAGTTGAGCGCGAGCATCGCCTGCACCGTGCGGTCGATGACGACCTCTTCGTTATGCGCCGGGATGAGGATCGACACGAACGGGAACGGGAAAGGCTCGTCCTTGATCCGCTTGCGTTCCTTTTCCGCGGAAAGGCCGTTCAGGAAGGCGTAAAACGTCAGCACGACGTTGAAAAGCAGGAACAGCCAGATGCCGATCGCGGCCGAGAGAAAGGCCAGGTCGATGTAGACATTCGAATACGGCATCTAGAACCCCTCCCGCGTGGGGCCGGTCACCGACCCGCGCACGTCCTGCATGGTCTTGCGCGTGACGAGAAAAACCCAGATCGCGAGGAAGACGACAAGCGTCATCAGTCCGATGAAAAGAAGCGCGAGCGCGACGGGACTCGTCACGCCCGAGAGCGTCGGGCGGAACATGCCGAGGTTCGCGAGCGAAAAGGCGGGCCGGCGATAAACCCCCTCGACCACCTGAATCTGCCCGGGACGAAGCGACACGTATTTTTCGACGTCGCCAGTAATCGTTCCGACCGAATAATTTTCCTCGACCATCTCGCCGTCCGCCGCGAGCGTCATTTCGTGCTTGTACTGCGCGTCGAGCGTCAGGCGCACTTCCGTGACGCCGGAGGCGACGACGCGCGAGGCGGTGGTGACCTTGTTGTTGAATTCGGTGAGCGATACGAATTTGAATCCGCGATCGCGCAGGCCGTCGACCATCTCGGCCAGCAGGTCAAGGTCGAGGAACGTGTGAAAGAAAAAGCTCGCCCAACCGTCGCGCACGACCTTCATCGCGTCGGCGTCGCGCAACAGATCCGCCGGCGCGCGCCCGGCGGCGGGATTCACGTAGCCAAGCGTCTCGGGGATCACGATCTGGCCGTGCATGTCGCGCTTGATGAGGTAAGGGAAAAACTGGTCGGAACCGAAAAGCTCCACCGGCATGCGGCGCTCGACCACCGTGGTGAAGTAGTTGGCGAACGCCCGGTAGTGTGTTTGCCCCGCGGCGTAGTGGGGCGTCGTCCAGGCCAGCGGAAAGATGCGCGCGAGGAAGCATTCGTTGAGCGCCTTTTCGACGCGCTCGGAGGCGTAGGTTTCGTCCGCGCTTTCGATCGGCTCGCCGGAATACGGATTCCAGAACTCAAAATCGACGGCCGTCTCGCCGCTGAACTGGTGCGTGTACCCGTGGAGGATCGGGGCGCCGCCCCTGGCGATGAGATAGCGGATCGTCTCGATGAATTGAGGCGCTTCGGTCAGGAAAATCGTTTCGTCGGTCGCCGGGTTCTTGTAGACGGGCGTCATCGTGAACGTAAACGGCACGCCGCGCTCATAGAGCAGGTCCGCCGCCTTGCGCAGTGTCGCCGCGTCGCGCTTGGCGTGAATGTCTTCCAGGCGCACGAAGGCGGGATGTTCGCCCGCGGCCGGCTGGCCGAGGAAATCGTAGAGCACGTCGGCGAACGCCACGTACGCGCCGCCCTCGACGGTGAAGGCCAGCGGATCGCTGGCGACGTACCACAGATTGTTCCCCTGCAGGATCCACGGCACCTCGATCTTCGGCGGCGCAGGCGCGCCGGGCGGCAGGCCGGCCGGTGTCCCGACGGGCGCCAGCGTGGACGCGGCGGCCATCAGGTCGGGTTCGGGATCGGGGGTCGCGGTCGGGGTCGGCGCGACATCGCTTGCGCCCGGCGCCATGCCGCCGTATCCGCCCGAGCCGGCCTCGCCGGGAGTGCCCGGCGTGGGCTCGAATCCCGCTTGCGCGGGCTTGAGCGGATTGTCGACATAACGCGCCTTGGCGAGGACACGCACGGTCGAGGGGCGCGTCACGCGGACGGAGAACGTCGAAAGGTCGATCTTCGCGAAGCGATGATTCTTGTATTCGACATCGTTTGTGAGAAAGCGGTCCTCGGTGTCGGCCAGCTTGTAGCCGAAGTTTTCCATGCTGTGACGCGCCTCGAGGCGCTCGAGGTTGGCGCCGATCCACATCACGGGAACGGTCGCGCCGAACACGTCGTCGATGAAATCGCTCGGCAGGGGCTGGCCCGTTTTCGTTCCGACGTAGAGAACGTAGCTCGCGTCGTTTGCCATGCCCTTTTCGTAGTCCTTCGTCGAGACGAGTGTGATCGCGACATCGAAATGGCAAAGGAGCTGCGCCAGTGACCGGGCGCTGACGGTCTCCGCCGGCGCGTCGTCGGGGCCCGACGGCACGTCGTACACGATGAGCACGCGTTCGCCGCCGGGTCCAACGCCCGTGGTGTGGCGGCCGAACTGCATCCATGCGGCGTAAAGCACGCCGAGGATCAGGGCGAGGAGCACCAGCGGAATCACCACGCCGCGCATGAGGGGTCAGGCTCCGTCCATGGGTCAGAACGTCCGGTACCGTGCGTCGAGAACGTCCACGAGTTCCTCGAGATTACTCGCGTCCTTGGGGTAATTGGCCGACGCCACCGACATCCGAAGCGAAACCTTGTCCCAGGATTCGCCGATGTGCCCGACGACGCGGTCGCGGTTCTCCCCCACGCGGTGCAACACGATGTTGACGCCGTTCGCATTCGTTTCGGACAGGATGATGCCGATCTCGTTGTCGGAATATTTGCCGATGTAGTCCGCGTCGCGGATCAGGCCGCGGAAAAAGCGCCCCAGTTCGCGGAACAGATTGACTTCTTCGGTGTAGTCGTAACGCGCCTGGAACTCGTCGAGGTTTTCCACGCGCAGGAACACGAGCGACAGCGGCGTGTTGTAGCGGCGCACGCGGCGCATTTCGCCGGCGAGCATCCAGCGGAAGCTCTTGAAGTTGTAAAGGCCCGTGTCCTCGTCGGGAACGAAGGTTTCCACGGTCGTGATGTTTTGAAAGACGTTCGCGTCGCGGAAGCGCATCGTCTCGGAGATCGTGCCGAGGATGAAGCCGACGGACACGATGATCGCGATGTTGACGATGCTCTCGCGGATGAATCCCGCCGCCGCCGCGCCCTGGATGATGTTGAACAGGACGAACGAGCCGTAGAGCGCCGCCCCGACGATCGAGGTCAGCGCGCCGTATTTCAGCCCGCGCGCGATCGACAGGAACGCGATCGGCATGCAGATGATGAACGTGAACGCGTCCAGGCCGCGGACCTTGAAATACATGGTGAAGGCGGCGCCGAACACGAGGCCGAGAGCGCAAAGGACGACGCTGTCTCGATACTCGGTGGAGCGCTCCACGACCGCTTCCTGATTCATCGGGACTCCTCCTCACGTTCCGCCGGGCGTCCCGCCTCGGGCAACCGGCTCGTGCGCGACTCGCCCCGGATCCTCTTGTTGGCGAATCGTGCGATGTCGCGGACAAGGATGAGCAGCGAGATCACGACGATCGTCACCACGACGGCGATCGCGATGGACACGATGCAGTAGTGCGATTCCACGCCGGACCGTTTCCTTTCTTATGGGCGGCGAAACATTAACGCGCCCTCACCGGGCCTGTAAACCACGCCGCGCCGCGTCACCCCGGCCCCCTGTCGGGTCAGAGGCGACGAAAATCCGCGATTTCCGCAAACATCCGGCTGATCGACGCCAGCATCGACAGCCGGTTCGTTTTCAGCCGTTCGTCCTTGTGCATCACCAGGACCTTGTCGAAGAACCGATCCACCTGCGGGCGTATCCGGGCGATCTGAACGAGCGCCGCCGGAAAGTCCGCCGTCTCGATCGCCTTATCGACGCTCTCGCGCACGGACTGAAACGCCCCCCACAATTCCTGTTCGGCTTCGTCCTCAAAAACGGCCGGATCGACCGGCCCGGGCGCCTGCCTGGGCGCGATGTTCGCCACGCGCTTGAACGCCGTGGCGAAAGCCTCGTATTCGGAGGATTTCGCGAACCACGCGATCGCCTGGGCCCGGCGCGCGGCGTCGGCGACGCTCGAAAAACGCGCCGCCAGCGCGGCCTCCGCGATCTCCGTCGCTACATCCCGCTGGCCAAGCAAATAGACGACGCGCCCCCGCAGGAAATCGAACACCTCGCCGGCAAGCGTCTCTCGCCCCCGGTCGCGCGTGGCTTCCGCGCAAATTTCGCCGACATCAAGATCCCACCCGCGTTCGAGCAGGATCTGCGCGACACCGAGCGCCTGACGGCGCAACCCGTAGGGATCGCCCGCGCCGGTGGGGGCCAGCCCCGCGCCAAGGCACGAGGCGAGCGTTTCCATCTTGTCGGCCACGGCGCAAATCGCGCCAAGCGGCGACGCGGGCAGGGTATCCGCGGCGTTTCGCGGCTGGTAGTGCTCGAAAATCGCGGCGGCCACGTCTTTGTCCTCGCCCTGACGCAGGGCGTATTCGCGCCCCATCGTCCCCTGCAATTCCGGGAACTCGCCGACCATCTGCGTCAACAGGTCGGCCTTCGCCAACCACATCGCACGCCGCGCCTTGTCGGCAAATTCCGGCTCGACGCGCTCCGCCAGCCATTCCGCGAGCGCCTGCGCGCGCAGCACCTTGGCCTTGTAGTCGCCGATCTTCTGATGAAACGTGATGCCTGACAGGCGATCGGCGAACGACGCGAGCGGCGTTTTCAGGTCTTCCTCGAAAAAGAACCGCGCGTCCGCGAGTCTGGCGTTCAACACGCGTTCGTACCCCGCGCGCACGACGGCTGCGTCCTTCACGTCGGTGTTGCCGACCGCGACGAAATTCGGCAGCAGATCGCCCTCATGATTTTCGAAACAGAAATATTTCTGATGCGCGCGCATCGGCGTGATCAGAACGTCGCGCGGCAGGTCCATGTACACCGCGGGGATCGCGCCGACGTTCAGCACCGGGTATTCGACAAGGCCCGCGACGTGCGTCAACAGGTCGTCGGCCGGGACGAGCCGCCCGCCGCGGTCGATGGCGATCTCCCGCAGGCGGCGTTCGATCGCCTCGCGGCGTTCGTCGAAATCCGCGACGACGTGCGCGTCGCGCAACCTTGCGAGCCAGTCGTCGAAGTCCTTCACCGCAAATGGCTTGGGTGCGTGAAAGCGATGACCCTGCGTCTTTTTGCCGGCCGTCATGCCCGCGAACGTAAACGGCACGACCGACGTCCCGTACAACGCGACGATCCAGTGAATCGGGCGCACGAAGCGCGTCGGCTCGAATCCCCAGCGCATCGACTTGGGCCATGGAAGCTGGCCGAGCACGCCGGTCAGAAGTTCGGGCAACACCTTTTTGGCCGCCTGGCCTTTTTCCACGCGGCGCACGCCCGCGCGCGGGCCTTTGTCGGTGTCGATGCGGATGAGCTTTTTTGGATCGATGCCCTGGCCCTTGGCGAATCCGGCGGCGGCCGGCGTGGGGTTGCCGCCCGCGTCGAACGCGTTCGCCCACGGCGGACCGAGGCGCTCGACCTTCTCGTTACGCTGCTTTCCCGCAACCTCGCGCACGACGACCGCAAGGCGCCTTGGCGTCGCGGTGGCGCGCACCTCGCCGTGATCGAGGCGCGCTTCGGAAAGGCGCGCGGCAAGGATGCGCGCGATGTCGTCCATCGCGGGCGGCAGGAAGCGGGCCGGGATTTCCTCCGTGCCGATTTCGAGGAAGAGGTCAGACGGCACGGCCGGCCTCTACGTTTTTGACGAGCGGGAAACCCATCCGGCGGCGCGACTCGAGATAGCCCTCGGCGCACATTTTCGCGAGCGCGCGCACGCGGCCGATATACGAAACGCGCTCGGTCACGCTGATCGCCCCGCGCGCATCGAGCAGATTGAACACGTGCGAGCACTTGAGGCAGTAATCGTACGCGGGAAGCGGCAGCCCGGCACCGGACACGCGGCCGCACTCGGCCTCGAACATGCCGAACAATTCGCGCAGCATGGAAACGTCCGCGATCTCGAAATTGTACGTCGAGAATTCGACCTCGTTGCGGTGGTACACGTCGCCGTAGGTCACGCCGCCCGTCCAGGCGAGGTCATAGACGTTGTTGACGCCTTGCAGGTACATGGCGATCCGCTCGACGCCGTAGGTAATCTCGACGGACACCGGATCCAGGTCGATGCCGCCGCACTGCTGGAAGTAGGTGAACTGCGTGATCTCCATGCCGTCCAGCCAGACCTCCCAGCCGAGGCCCCACGCGCCGAGCGTGGGCGACTCCCAGTCGTCCTCGACAAACCGGATGTCGTGCGCGAGCGGGTCGATTCCAAGCCGCGCGAGACTCGCCAGATAAAGCTCCTGAATGTTCTTCGGGCTCGGCTTCATGATGACCTGGAACTGATAGTAGTGCTGAAGGCGGTTCGGATTTTCGCCGTAGCGCCCGTCGGTCGGGCGGCGGGACGGCTCCACATAGGCGCAATTCCACGGCTCCGGGCCAAGGGCGCGCAGAAAAGTGCTGGGATTGAACGTGCCGGCGCCGACTTCCAGGTCGTACGGCTGCACAATGACGCACCCCTGTCTGGCCCAGAATGCCTGGAGCGTCAGGATCAATTCTTGAAACGTCACTTTAGCTACCGTTTCGTAATCCTTCGATTATTTGGAAAAAAAGGTCGCGCTGATTACTACCTTTCCCACCGGTTGTTGTCAACTGAAAAAGCCCTACAGCATATGGTATCCGGGCGCGCCGGGTCGCGGGAGACGCCCTGCCGGAGTTCAAAGGCGGTGGAAAATGCCGCGAGCCGTTTCCCGGCGTGCACGAGTTTTGGTTAAGGGGTTCTCCAAGGTTTCCGATGAGAAGTAAGAGAATTCAGGGAAGAGAAGGGGGAATACATGGAAAGTTACGCGTCAACGTATCGCGCGCTTCATGTCGTCGATTCGGCGGCGTTTTCGATCAAAAAACAGGTGGAAACCCGGCTCGGGCACTTTTCGCGGGACGTTCGCGACGCGTTACCCGAATTTGTCCGGCTCGTCGAATATTTTTCGTCGCAGCGCGGCTTCGAGGTCCGGGAGATCGACGCCTGCCGTTCCGCGGTGGAGATCGAGATCTTCGACGGCATCGAGAACCACGACATCGATCTGCTGACCGGATTTTTTGGCCCGCCTCTCAAGCCCGCCGGCGTCTCGTTGACGTTTAGGCTGGCGGAGGATCCGCTGATTCGCATGCTCGGCGGGGCGATGGCCGAGCAGACGGTGTACGCGCGCGATCTGGTTTCGGGGTCGCGCCTGTTTGCCGCGATCTGGCCGTGGCGCATCCGCCCGGGGGTGATGACGATGCACTTCGGAATCTACGCGCCCGCCGCGCCGGATGCCGCGATGGGCGACCTGCGCCGATTTCTGCACGAAATCCCGGGCATTGCGCAGGTGGCGTGATCCCCGCGGCCCGCGCGCGTCGAATTAGCGAAAACATTCAAGAAAAACGCCAGTTAGCCCTCCCGCGCCGGGGGGTGCCGCGCCGAAATCCCTTGACATTTCCGCGGAACTCCTGATACGAAGACGAATCTCAAACGCTGCGGGTGCGTGCCCGGAAGGGGACGCCTTGGTGTTTGTGTATGCGATCAGGGGTACAAAAAAATCCGGGTGACGGAAAGGAATTGATACGATGAAAAAGCTCTGGTGGTTGAGCCTTGTCGCGATGATCGCGGCGCTTTTCACGATGTCCGCATTGCTTGTCGCCTGCGGGGACGACGATGACGACGATGACGACGGCGGCGACGACGATGACGATGACGATGACGACGTCGGCACCGGCGAGCCGGGGACGCTTTCCGGTTTTGTACACGATTTCCAGACCAAGCAGCCGGTGGCCGGCGCGCTGGTCGAGGTTTTAAACGACGAGACGGGCGAGCCCTTCGATCCGCCCATCGAGGCGACCTCGCCGTCGGGTGACGCCAAGGTGTCGTTCGATATTCCCGAGGGTCACGACCAGGTCGGTATCCGCGTTTCCAAGGAAGGTGCGACCGACACCGTGCAGTTCCACTTCGACGTGGGCCTCGCGAACGAGGAGTTCCTGTTGATCGCCAACGCGACGCGCGAGCTCGTGGCGCTTTCGCTCGGAATCGAACTCGACCTGACCAAGGCGGTCATGGCGGGCGGCGTCTATTACGGCGACCCGATCGACGAAGACGCGATCGGTTGCGCCGAGGTAAGCTTCGATCCGGACGACGGACAAAACGTCTTTTACTTTGGCCCCGACGCGTTGCCGACGGCGGCGCGCAACGTCACCGGCGATACGCCCGCGAACGGCCAGGGAACCAATCCCGGTTACGACGGCAAGGGGCAGGCGATCAGCTATTACGTCAGCCTGAACAAGGAGATCGACTCGAACATCACGCTGACCGGCCGCGTTTACGACGACGAAGGAACGGGCACCGTGGAAAATTCCGTCGAGGAGACGGGCTTGATGCCGCGGCTCTACCCGAACACCGCGTCGATCGCGAACGTCTATTACTCTCGCGACGACTACGACAGCAATCCGACGCGCCCCTGGTGCACGCAATAACCCGTGTTTGCCGGCCGCGCCCCGAGGCGCGGCCGTTTATTCCAAGTGACATGTTCGCGCCATGCGCGACGATCAAGAAAGGAATCAGGAGGATCTCGTAATGAATCAGAAACTTCCCCGAGTTTTGTGGATGGTGATGCTGGCGCTTGCGCTGGTTGCCGCGGGTGCGCTCGCCCCGGCGTGCAGCTGCGGCGATGACGACGACGATGACGACGACGACGCGGCCGACGACGATGCGGGCGACGACGACGCGGACGACGACGACGCGGACGATGACGACGCGGATGATGACGACGCGGATGACGACGACGCGGACGACGATGACGCGGACGATGACGACGCCGATGACGACACGGGCGATGACGACATCGCCGCCGACGCCATCAGCGGATTCGCGACCGACTTCAAGGAAGGCACGCCGCTGGCCGGCGCGACCGTCGAGGCCGTCGATGACACGACCGGCCTTTCCTTCGACCCGGCGATCTCCGCGACGGCCGGTTCCGACGGTTATGTCCTTCTCGAGGGCATCCCGCAGTCCAAGGGCGCCGTGGCGATCAAGGTTTCGCTGAACGGCTACAAGGACACCTATCAGTACCACTTCCAGACGGGCGTCGCGGACAATACGTTCCTCGGCGTGTCGAACACGGTCGTGACGCTTGTGTCCGGCCTTCTCGGCATCACGCCCGATCCGTCGAAGGGTTTTGCCTCCGGCGCGGTCTATTACATTCCGGAAACCGGAGACACCGAGCCGGTCGGTTGCGCCGAGGTGACGTTCAGCCCGGCCGTGTCCGAAGTGCACTACTTCAAGGAGAGCGTCCTTGGCGTGCTGCCGACCGATGAGCGCGACACGGACGGCAACGGCGTCGGCGACGAAAACGGCAAGGGCACGAACCCCGCGCTCGACGGCGAAGGCGACCCGATGAGCTTCTTTGTCGGCGTCAACGCCGATCCGGGCGCCTACACGATCACGGCCGATATCGACGGCGAACAGGAAACCGCGACGATCCCAGCCCTGTTCGCGGACTCGGTCGCGATCACGCGCGTCGAATATCGCGAGGATGACGGCTGGACGGAAAATCCGACCGCCGGCTTCTGCACGAACTGATCTCGTGACGACAAAGGCGGCGGGAGAAATCCCGCCGCTTTTTTCTTGTCCCGGATCCCGCGCCGGGTTTTCTTTTATTTTCGGATTTGGTTAGTCTTTCGCTCGATTTCTCCAGCGTTTCGTGATGGGCGGCTTTCGGGCGCCGCTATTCGGATGGAGGTGTTTGATGCGTCGGGGCATCGCGGGTGTGGCGTTCGGTCTTTCGCTCCTGTCGGTTCTTGCCGCCGCGACGAGCGCCATGGCCCAGGACGACACGTTTTCGCTCAACGGCTATTTCATGGCGCACTACGGCCTGTTCACCAACACGGCCTACCACACCGAAAACGACTCGCGCGGATTCCCGAAGGACCACGGCGATTTTGCCGGCCAGCTTTCCGCCGCGCGGCACACGCTTCTGCTCGAGGCCGATTGGCGTCCAGCGGAAATGGTCCGCGTCCACGCGGTGTTTCGCGCCGTGCGTTCCGGCGCTCTGCGCGCGGACCGTTTCGCGCAGGTGCCCGACATGGTCGCGGACACCAAATACAACCGCGACGGCGACGTGCAGGAAGAAAAAATCTCGCGGGTGCACGACGAGTTCTACACCGAGGACGAACTGCGCGAGATCTTCGTCGACGCCGACATGGGCGAACGCTTCAACATCCGCGCCGGCCGCCAGCAGGTGAGTTGGGGTGAGATGGGAAACGTCCGGTCGCTCGACGTCATCAATCCGGTCGACGGAAGCTGGCATCTGCCGCCGTTCGAGAGCTACGAGGACACGCGAATCCCGCTGTATCTCGTCAAACTCCTCATCGACGTGCCCGAACTCGACGGATCTCTCGAACTTGTTTACGTGCCGCTCGTCGACGAGCCGGAGGATACGATCAACACGCCGGCCACGTTTTACGGCGCGTGGGGCGTGCCGCTGGCCTCGCAAAACCTCTACGTCTCCGACCTGCGCATCGACGACAAGATCATCGTGTACCCGCGCAACGACCTGTCCGAGGCCCGCTACGGCGCGCGCTGGAAGGGCATCCTCGGCAACATGACCTATACGTTCGTTTATTATCGCGGCCATCAGCTCTCGCCGCCGATTCCGGACCACGTCATCAAAAGCGGCACGCCGGACGCCGACGGCTTTTCGCGCGCGCAGGTCTATCTGCGCATCCCGCGCCAGGACACCTACGGCCTCTCGCTGGACTACGCGTTCGAGTCGCCGATCGGCGCCGTGGTCAAGCTCGAGGCCGCCTTTTCGCCGGACGTTGAGTACCCGGTGAACTCGTACCTGTCGGCGGGTTTCTCGCCGGACGAGCGCGAGGGCACGACCTGGGAGGTGGTTGACCCCTCCGCGACACCGGGGACGTCACCGTTGATCGCCGACCTGCACAGCGAAAAGCGACACGAGTTGAACTACGCGCTCGAGCTCTTTCGCGCCAATCAGTGGCGCTTCCTCAACAAAACGTCGTCCACGATCACCGTCCTGCGCGTGATGCAGAATTTTTATTTCAATCCGGAGGACATCGAGGACGGCGAATACAAGCTCGGCAATCCCTACGTTCTCAACACGCGGTCCGACGGCTCGACCGTTCGAAACGAGAACCAGTACATCGTGTACGCGCCGGGTTACGACACGACGATCGCGCCGCCGATCCGCACGACGCTCGTCTTTGCGGCGTTCACGACGTATTTCCACGGCCTGCTGACGCCCGGCGTCGTCGCCGTGTTCCTCCCGCGCTACAATCCGCCCACGGACAGCGACAGCATCACGCAGCCCACAAAAACCGGCGTCGTCATCAACGATCCGGGCACGGAGATCGAGGGCACGGGCGACCTGTTCGACTGGGAAGCCTTTGAAAAGGGCTCCGGTTTTATCAGCACGTACACAAAATGGGCGATCGGCGACTACTGGCGCGTGGAAGTGGGATACAACTACATCTTCGGAGCCGATCCGTATTACGATCTCGGCTTCTTCCGCGATCGCGACGAGGTGTACGGCAAGGTTCAGCTCCAGTTCTGATTCGTTTTCGCCGGATGACGCCGGCTTGTACGGGGGTAATTGTCATGAAACGACGCACGATCATCCTTGTCGCCACGCTGACGGTGGCGCTCTTTGCCCTGGCGGCCATCGCGACCGGGCAGTCGAAACTGACGCGGGAGAACTGGGGCAAGGAGGTCGGTTTCGCGCCGGACCTGTCCAACGCGCCCAAGGCCGGAACGGTCGTCAATTCCGCCAACATGGGCGAGTGGTCGGCGATGATTCCGGAGGGCGTCAAGGTTCTCATGACCAAATACGGCTACAAGTTCACCGTGAAGGACTACGAGCCGATCGCCCCCGCGAATACCTATATCGAGGCCACCAACAAATACCGCGGCCAGGCCAAAATCGTCGACAACGGCGGCAATCCGCGAAAGCTCGGGCTCACCGGCTACACGGCGGGCTTGCCGTTCCCGAAGCCGCAAAACGGGCTCGAGGTCGCCTGGAACTACACCTACTCCTATCAGGGCGACGACGCCGACAACTATTTCTCCGTTTTCTGGATCGACGCGAAATCCGGCGTCGAGCGATCGGAGATCTGGCGGTGGATGTATATCAACCGCGCCGTGAACCGCACGGACATCGCGCCGATCCCCGCGTTCGACGAAGCCGCCAAGGATGGAAAGCAGTATTACTCCGTGACGATCACGCAGTACCCGCAGGACAAGAAGGGCTTCGCGGCGCTGTACTACCGCATGATCGAGCCGCAGGATCAGCAGGGCTTCATTTATATCCCCGCGCAGAAAAAATCGACGCGATTCGCGTTCGGCACGCGCGGCGACGCCTGGAACAACACGGATCTGCTCTACGAGGACGTGCGCGGATATCTCGGTTATCCCGAGTGGATGAACTGGAAGATCGTCGAGAAGAAAACGATGCTGCTTCCGATGAACTCCGAGATCCCCTGGGGCAAGGACGCCGCCAGGAGCGTTTACGATTTCGATACGGCGCCGCACTGGAATTTCAATTCCAAATGGGAGCCGCGTCCGGTGTACGTCGTCGAGGCAACCGCCAAGTTCAAGGATTATCCGTACAGCCGCATGGTGTTTTATGTGGACGCGGAGTCCTCGTTCATCGCGGTGAAGGATGCGTACGACAAAAAGGGCCAGCTCTGGAAGGTGCTGATCAACGCGTGGAACAAGTCGGAGAATCCCGCCACGCAGCCGGCCGCCATCGGAACGTCGCTCGTTGTGGACTTGCAGTCCGAACATGCCACGGCGTTCGGCTGGCACTCGGCCAAGATCAACGTCGGCCTGAAACCCGATCAGTTCACACTCACCAAACTTCGCAAACTCGGCGACTGACGCCCGCGATATGACGCATCGGTTCGCGCGCAATGCACGGCGGCTTTCCGTTTCGAGCGCCGTTGTGCTGTTGCTTACATGCGCCGCGCCCGCCTTCGCGAAGGACGCGGCGGCGGGCGCGTCGCCGACCGCGTTCCGCGACCGGCTCTACGACGTCGCGTTCGCGTCGGATGACGTGGTCGTGGCCGTCGGATATCCCGGCAAGGTCTTTCGCTCGACGGACGCGGGCAACACATTTGCGCCGGTCGCCATCGGCACCGACGAGCCGCTGTTCGGAATCGACTTTCCCTCGCCGTCGGTCGGATACATCGCCGCGCGCAAGGGACAGGTCTGGAAGACGGCCGACGCGGGCGAAACGTGGACGCTTCTTTCAACAGGCGTCGAAGAACACCTTTTCGCGGTGCACTTCGCCGACGATGCGCACGGCATCGTCGTCGGCAACTTCGGGCGCATCCTGTCAACGAAAGACGGCGGCGCTTCCTGGCAAACGACCGTGCTCGAGGCCATGGTTTCCGCGCCGATCTTCGCGGTGCACATGTTCGACGCGGACAACGCGCTTCTGGCCGGCGAGTACCCCATCTGGGAAGCGCAGCTCGAGGAGGACGTCGAGGCCGAGACGCTCTCTTCGATCTTCCGGACCGCGGACGGCGGGCTGACGTGGGAGCGCGTCGCGATGCCCGATACGTCGCACCTCTTCGGGCTCGCGTTTGCGACCAACGAGATCGGTTACGCGGTCGGGACCAAGGGGACGTTTCTCGAAACGCGCGACGGCGGCGCGACCTGGGCGCGCATTCCGGGCGAGATCGAGTTTCACCTTCTCGACGTGGCGGCGCTGGCCGGCGGCGCGGCGGTCGCCGTGGGCAACGCCGGCTCCGCGGCCCGATTCGAGGCAGGCGCGATCTCGACGGTCGCCACGAACCAGTTTTACTGGATCGGCGCGGCGGACTTCAACGCGAAAGGCCGCGGTGTCGCCGTCGGCGATCACGGCATGATCCTGCTATCCGACGATGCCGGCAAATCCTGGCGGCCCCTGGAGTGACGCGATGAGCGCCGATCCGAAAGCCCCGCGTCTTCCCTCGCAGACGCACCCCATCGGGCGGTTCATCATCCACCGCCGCGTTCCGGTGCTGGCCGTCATCGCCGCGCTGTCGGTGGTGTTTTCGTACTTCATGATGCGCGTCGAATTGAAGACGCCGACGATCGAGCTCTTCCCGAAAAACCATCCCTACGTGCAAACGTACGTGGCGTACGAGGAAATCTTCGGCGGCGCGAACGTCATCGTGCTTTCGCTCGAGGTGAATGAGGGCGACGTCTTCAATACCGAGACGCTTGCCAAGCTCAAGCGCATCACCAAGGGGCTCGAACTGCTGCCCGCGGTGAACAACTACTCCGTGCTCTCGCTGGCGCAGCGCAAGACGAAGATCACGACCGTCGATGAAATCGCGGGCTTCAAGTCCGATCCGGTCATGTGGCCGGATGTCCCCGAGACGCAAGAGGAACTCGACGAACTGCGCCGGAAGATCTACGCGAGCGGCCGCTATCACGGCACGCTCGTGTCCGCGGACGACAAGGCGCTCATGATCATCGCGGGCTTTTTCGAAAAGGGCCTGCAAAGCGCGAGCGATTCCATCGAAACGGTCGTCCGCGACCTGGCCCAGGCGGAAGGGCGCGACGTGGAGGAGGCGCTAAGGACACTCCGGGAATTTTCGAAGGACGAGGTCTGGGAGCCGGGTGACACGCTATTTGACGCGATCGACAAGATCACCGCCGCGGAGGAAGACGCGAATCACACCGTTCGCATGATCGGGCGGCCGATCATGCTCGGCTGGATCGCGCGCCAGTATCCCCAACTCGTCTGGATCTTTTTCCTGACGGTGGCCGCGATCGTTATCGCGCTCATCCTGTATTTCCGCAACGTCGTGGGCGTCGTCATTCCGCTTGTGACCGCCTTCCTCTCCGCGATCTGGGGTCTCGGATTCCTTGGCTTCCTCGATTGGCTGGCGGACACGCGCGCGATCGACCTGTTCAACGTCGGCAGCTACCATTTCAACCCGCTTGTCATCGTCGTGCCGTTCATCATCAGCGCGCGCGCGCTGTCGCACTCCGTTCAGCTCATCGAGCGCTACACGGAGGAATTCGACAAACACCACGACCGGCGCGAGTCGGCGATCGCCACGCTGGGCGGCTTGTCCAAGCCGGGCCTGGTCTCGATCATCACCGACGCCGCGGGCGTGTTCATCGTCGCCGTAACGCCGATTCCGCTGATGCAAAAGCTCGCGATCATGGGCGGCTTCTGGATCATGTCGATCGCCGTCACGGATATGATCCTGAATCCGGTGCTGCTCTCGTTCCTGCCGCCGCCGAAAAAGAGCCACGCGCGAACGGGCATCCTCGACCGCATCTTGCGCGCGATGTCGCACGCCAGCACCGAACGCCATCAGAAGACCATTCTCGCCGTAACGATCGTCGTTTTCGTCATCGGGATCATTTTCGCGCGCAATCTCGTGATCGGCGACGTGCATCCCGGCACGCCCATGCTCTGGCCGGAATCGGAATACAACAAGGACACGCGAGCGATCTTCGACCGCTTCGGCAAGACGGAGATCCTTTCGATCGTCGTCGCGGGCGACGAGCGCGACCGCATGAAAAGTCCGGAGATCCTTCGCACGATCGAGGCGTTCCAGCGCGAGCTCGAGGCGATGCCGGAGGTATCGTTCACAAGCTCGATCGCGGACCTCGTGCCCGAGCTCGTCAAGATCATGCACTCAAGCCACCCCAAGTGGGAGCTGCTGCCCGAAAACCTGCGCGACTCCGGATTCTATCTCGGCATGCTCTATCAGGGCGCGGAGCCCGGCGATCTGGACCGCTTCATTGACCGCCGCATGCAGGACGCGAACATCGCGGTGTACCTGCGCGATCACAAGGGCGAAACCCTGCGCGCGGTCATCGCCAAGGCCCGGGAATTTATCGACGCGCATCCGCTGCCGGGCGCCGAATTCAAGCTCGCCGGCAACCTCGGCGGCTTGCTCGCCGCCGTCAACGAGACCATCGTCGTCTCCGAGGCGAAGGTCACGATCCTCGCCTTTAGCTTTGTGTTCCTCTGCTGCGTGATTGCGTACCGTTCGTTTTTCGCCGGCGTCTATTTCCTGGTGCCTATTGCGATCTCGAACTACCTCACCTACGCGCTCATGGGCGCGCTCGGCATCGGCCTTGACGTCAACGCGCTGCCGGTCGTGGCCCTCGGCGTGGGGCTTGGCGTCGATTACGGCCTCTACGTCCTGGGGCGCGTGGAGGAATACTACGACCAGACGGGAGACCTCCGGGCCGCGACGCAGCACGCCATGCTCACCGCCGGGCGCGCGGTGTTTTTCACAGCCGCGACGATGGTGGCGGGCATCGTGTTCTGGGCGTTCAGCTTCCTGCGCTTTCAGGCGGAGATGGGCATCCTGCTGGCGTTCTGGATGACCGTCTCGATGCTCGGCGGCCTGATTCTGCTGCCCACGATGGTCGTCACCTTCAAGCCGAAATTCATCACGCACCGCAAGCGCGCCGCCGCCTGACGCGATTCGACGTTTCGCGCGGTTGTGCTAAAATCACGCGGCTTTCTTGCGCCATGTTGATTAACGCCCACCAGATTCCGCGCGGCGTCGTTTTTGCCGGCGCACTCGTCCTTTCGGTCGCGTGCGCGCGCGCGTCCGCCGTGCCCGGCACCGACGTTTTCGCGCTGCGCGAAGACCGCGACCTGGAGGCGTACATCCAGACAATCGACGAGGCGCTCGCCGATCTCGAAATCGAAGAGGCCGACGCCGCCTACACCGAAGCGGGCGAGCGCCTGCGCGATCTGACCGCGAATCTCTACAAGCGCCCGATGGTGGAGCACTACCACGCGCGCCTGGTCGACGCGGCCGGGCGCATCATCCTCGCCAAGCTTGCGGCCAAAGACATGCCGCGCGTCATCGTGCATCGGGGCTACGATCCGCTCGCCGAGGAAAAGCCCGCGCGTTATTTCGCGTTCGGCGATCTGGCCGCGCGGCTCGATCGCGCGCCGCCGCATCGCCGCGCCGACGTCGATCGCATCGTCGCGTGGTACGCGCACGGCGACGGCCGCCGCCAGTACGAAATCTATCTCGCGCGGCTCGCCAGGTATCGCCGGCACATCGAGTCCGTCCTTGACGCATACGGCCTGCCGCGCGAATTGGTGTGCGTCGCGATGATTGAAAGCGCGGTCGATCCCACGCGCGTCTCCCACGCGAACGCCGCGGGCCTGTGGCAGTTCATCCCGTCAACCGCGCGGCGCTACAACCTCGTCGTCACGGACGCGGTCGATCAGCGCTTCGACGCGGCGCTCGAAACCTACGCCGCCGCCGCGTATCTGCGCGATCTGCTCGAAATGTTCGACGGTGACATCGAGGCCGCGCTTGCCGGATACAACGCCGGCGAGATGTTCATCGAGTCGGCGCTCGCATCCGACGATTCGGTCCGTTCGTTCTGGGATCTGTCGCCGCACGGCTCATCCGCGCAGGGGATGACGATCCCGCGCGAGACCTACGATTACGTCGCACGTTTTTTCGCGGCGGCGATCGTGTATCAGAACCTCGCGCACTTCGGTTTCGAGGAACCGCCCAGCAAGGACGCGCCGTCGGTCGTCGTGGACGTGCAGGGCGAGATCGACCTTTCCGCGCTGGCGCTCGATCTCGATCTCGATCCGGACGTCGTCGGCGCGATGAATCCTTCGATCATGACGACCCGCGCGGACGAGGGCGTGCCCGTAACGGTGCGTTTGCCGCATGCGCCGGTGGACGAATACCTCACGCGCCTTCGCGAGACGCGGCGTTACCGCGTGTCGTACATCTACCGCCACAAGGTGACGAACTACCAGTCGCTGAACGCGATCGCGTCGGAATACGGCGTCTCGCCCGCGCGTATCGCGACGAAAAACCATCTGACGCCGGGCGCGCGCGCCGAGGAGGGCCTTGTCATCCACATCCCGACCTCGACGCGCAACGGCGACGCGGCGCGCGCGTCGCTCGAAAACGTGAATTGGTGGAAACAACGCCACGAACGGGGACTCGTTTCATCGGCGTTAACGCCGTAACGAATCGAACGTGATTCTCGAACCCGGCGTTGCGAGACCTTCCAGCCTTCTCCTCATTGACACGCACCACGCTTTGCCCGTAACCATAGGCCGACGAGTTCATGGACAAAGCATCACCTTCAAAACCTGATTCTGTTCCCATCCGCCGCGCCAATCGTCTCGCGCGCCGAGCCGCGCCTTGATTTCCGTCATCGGAATCGTCGTCGCCGTGACGCTTATTACGAGCTTCTTCTGTTCGTTGGCGGAGGCGGCGCTTCTTTCGACGCCGATGGGGCGCATCGAGAGCCTCCGCCGTGCGGGCAAGCCCGTGGGCGCACTGTTAATGCGCATGAAGCTCGATCCGGATCGGCCGATCTCCGCGATTCTTATTCTTAACACGCTCTCGCATACCGTGGGCGCCACCGTCGCCGGCGCACTCGTGCAAAGCGTCGCCAACAGCACGGGCGTCGCCCTTTTTTCCGCGGTCTTCACGCTGGCCATCCTGCTGCTCTCCGAGGTGTTGCCGAAGACCATCGGCGTTGTTCACGCCAATCTCATCTCGCCGCTTATCGCGCGTCCGATCTGGGTGCTCATCGTGGTGCTCTGGCCGCTCGTAAAGATTTGCGAGCTCACCGTGCGTTTCGTGCGTCCGTCCGCGCGATCGGCGTTCACGCACTCCGAGGAGGACATCCTTTCCGAAGCGCGTCTGGCTGCGGGCAGCGGCGCGATCCTGCACGAGGAAGTCGAGTGGATGGCGAACATGCTGAAACTCAACGACCTGACCGTGAAGGAAATCATGACGCCGAGGCCGGTTGTCTTTTATGTGGAAGAGGACATCACCCTGCGTGAGGTGATGAAGCGCGTGCCGCAGTGGAATTACAGCCGCATCCCGGTCGCGCGCGAAAACGACCTGGATCACGCGGTCGGCGTCGTGATGACGCGCAAGATCCTCGAGGAGATCGCGCAGGACCATTTCGACAAGCGCGTCGGCGACCTGATGCAGGATGTCGATTTCGTGCCCGAATCGATGCGCGCGCACGTGTTGCTGAAAGAATTCGTTACCCGCAAGACGCACATGTTCCTTGTGGTCGACGAATACGGCGGCACCGAAGGGGTCGTGACGCTCGAGGATGTGATCGAGGTGATGATCGGAACGCAGATCGTCGATGAGACCGACCGCTACACGAACCTGCGCGAGGTCGCCAAACAACGCGCCCAGGCTTTCATGCGGCAATTGAAAAAGGCACCGTGACCTGGGACCGCCGAACCCCAGTTCGGCATGAAAAAAATTGCATGCCGAACTGGGGTTCGGCGGTCCCGGTCAATAACGCCCGTTGAAATAGTCATCCAGGATTTGGGCGTGATCGAAGCAAAGCGGCGCCGGAAGGCGATCGCGGTAAGCGACGAGAGCGCTTTTGGCGTCCGATGCCGCGACGGGCGTGCCCGTGGCGGTCGCGAGAAACACGACCGACGCGGTATGCATGCGCGTATCGCGCGCCGGGTCCGAATACACGTGAAACTGGCGAACGAGCGTCACGGAAAGCCCGACCTCTTCCTTCGCCTCGCGCACAGCGGCCTGCTCCACGGTTTCGCCGATATCGACAAAGCCGCCCGGAAGCGCGTAGCCCTTCGGCGGGTTCAGGCGTTCGATCAGCACGATGCCGTCGTCCGGCAGGCGGATGATGATGTCCACGGTCAGCGATGGTGTTTTGGGTGGCCCGCTCACGCGCGGCTCCGAGGCATGCACGGCGCGGGCGCGCCGCCGGTTTTTCTCGGCGACGTCATTTTGATTTGTTGCGGCGCTCGAGTGCGCGATTGTAGTTGACGGCCACGTCCCAATCGTTCGGCCGCAGGCGATACAGCGTGCCGTAGATTTTGTACGCGCGGTCGTAGTCGCCCGCGTTCATGGCCCGGCGCGCCTGGTCTTTCAACGTCAGCACGACGCGCTCCTGCTTGCCCATAAGCGGGCCATCGTTCGAACGCAGGCGCTTGGCGCGCTCGTACCAGGCGAACGAGCCGACGCCGCGCGTGGCGAGCATGCCGGCGCGAAACGACAGATCGCCCGCTTCCTCCAACGTGCGGCTTGCCGCGTACGGCGCCGCCAGCGGAAAAACGACGAACGCGAGAAGCAGGAGCCCCGCGGCGGCCCCGGCGGCGATATACAACACGCGCGCGCGGGGTGCGCGAGACGGCGCGGGCGCGCCCGGCGCTGTTGTGTTGGGTCGCGGCGGAGCGGCACGTCCCGCCTGTTCGCGCGCTTGCGCTTCGTCGATTCGGTCAAGCATCTCGCGCGCCTTCTTCGACGGCATCCGCGATAGCGCGCTGTCGAGAATGGCGCGCGCCTCGTCGTGATCGCCCTTGGCTAGCCGTTCGTGGGCGTGCACGATGGCCTTTTCGGTGTCATTTTTCGCCTCGAGGATCCTTGCGCGCAATTCGGCGGCGGTCTCGTCGGCGGGCGTTCGCGCCAGCGCCTGATCCAGGATGCGAAGCGCGTTTGTCAGATGCCCCGCGTCGGCCTCCTGCCTGGCGCGAGCGGTCAGGTCGCCCGCGGAAATCGTCGGGTGCGTCGCGGCAAGCGGAACCGTGTCCGCGAGCGGCTCCGGCGGGCGGATCGGCGTCGTCAACGGCGCGGGCGCGTCCCCGAGCGCGCGGCGCATCTCGTCCATCGACGCGAAGCGGTCGTCCGCGCGTTTTTGCAGGCAACGCTCGATGATGCCGGCCATGTTTTCGGACAGGTCGCCGCGCCTTTCGCGAACGCGAGGCACCGGGTCCGAGAGAACGGCGTGCATCAGTTCAGGGATGCGGTCGGCCTGAAAGGGCAGCGAGCCGGTCGCCAACTCGAACATGACGACGCCCAGGCTGTAGATGTCCGAGCGGTGGTCGATCTGCCCATCCCATTGTTCCGGGCTCATGTACGGCGCGGTGCCGAGGATCTCGCCCGAGGTCGTCAGCATCGCCTGCGCATTCGATTTCGCGATGCCGAAATCCATCAGGATCGCGTGGCCGCCACTATCGATCATGATGTTGTTCGACTTGATATCGCGGTGGATCGTCCCTTCCCGGTGGATGTGCGCGACCGCGCGCGCGATCTGCCGGGCGATATCCATCAGCGTCGGTTCGGGGAGCGGCCCCGTCTCGTGCAAAAGCTCCTTGACGGTCTTGCCGTGGATGTACTTCATGACGAAAAACAGGCACGCGCCGTGCTTGCCGATCAGGTAGATCGGCACGATGTTCGGATGGTCCATCCGCGCGGAGATGCGCACCTCTTCCTCGAAGCGGCGCAGCAGGCGCTCGTTGGTCATCAGCGCGCGCGGCAGCACCTTGATCGCGACCGTTCGCCCCAGGTCAAAGTCGATCTCTCGTGCCTCGAACACGTGCCCCATGCCGCCTTGTCCGACAAGGCGGAGGATCTTGTATTTGCCGGCGAGCACGGTGCCCGGCGCGATATCGACGTCGGCGCCCGCCGCGACAATCTGCTCCTCCCTCGGCGCCGAACCGGGGGTTTGCGTCAGGTCGGAGCCGCAATAGCGGCATTTGAGCGCCTCGGCCTTCACCTCTTCGGCGCAGAAAGGGCAAATTTTGGTGGAGCCCGACGCGGGAGGGCTGCCGTTTCCGGCTTCCCCCGCCGGAGTTTGAGGATTCCGTGGGTTCTGAGGCTCGTTCATGACCAACGAACAAGTATGGTCCCCCACCCCCACCTGTCAAGAAAAGCCTTCGATTTTCCGGAGCTTTTTCGATCGCTCCTTGACCGGGTACCCCCCATCCGATAAACATTCGACAGGGAATGGGGGCGCCGTCGGGCGCGGGGATTTGCATGATTTTGAAGAGCCTTCCAACCGGTCCTCTGGGCGTGAACTGCTATATCGTCGGCGATGAATCGACCGGCGACGCGGCCGTCTTTGACCCGGGCGGCGACGCCGAGGATATTCTCGCGCTGCTGGCGGTAAACGGCCTGACCTGCCGCCTCATCGTCAATACGCACACGCACTGGGACCACATCGGCGGCAATGCGGACATGAAGGCCGCGACCGGCGCGCCCTTCGTCGTGCACGAAAAAGAGGTGCCGGGCCTGGCCAGCTACGCCTCCCAGGCGGCGGCGGGCGGCATCGCGCCGCCCCCCATGCCCGACAAACTGCTGAAGGAGGGCGATACCATCGCGATCGGCGGGCTGACCGGGCGGTGCGTGGAGCTTCGCGGGCACAGCCCGTGCGCGCTTGGCATCATCTTCGACAAGCAGAAGGTCGCCATCGTCGGCGACATCCTTTTCGCGGGCTCCATCGGGCGCACCGACCTTGACGGAGGCAACGTGGAACACCTTCTCGAGGATGTGCGCACCAAGCTGTTCGTCCTTCCGGACGATACCGTCGTGCTGCCCGGACACGGCCCCGCCACCACCATCGGGCGCGAAAAACGGTTCAACCCGTTTTTCTGACCGACGTGCTTACCGGCAAGACCATCCTTCTCGGCGTCACCGGCGGAATCGCCGCTTACAAGTCCGCGGAGATTGTGCGCCTGCTGGTTCGCGCGGGCGCGCGAGTCGACGTCGTCATGACCCGATCCGCGCGCGAATTCATCACGCCGCTGACCATGCAAACCCTGTCGCAGCGCCCCGTGCTGACGGACATGTTCAGCCTCATCGAGGAATCCGAGATCGGCCACATCGCCGTCGCGCGCCGCGCGGACATCGCCGTCATCGCGCCCGCGACGGCGAACGTCATCGCGAAGATGGCCGCGGGTCTCGCCGACGATCCGCTGACAACCGTGCTGCTGGCGACGAGCGCGCCCATCCTCGTCTGTCCCGCGATGAACGACCGGATGTGGGCGCACCCCGCGACGCAGGCCAACATCCAGACGCTCGCGGCGCGCGGCGTGGAATTCGTCGATCCGCGTGCGGGCGATCTGGCCTGCCGCACCGAGGGCATCGGGCGGCTCGCCGAGCCCGCGGACATCGTCGCCGCGATCGAGCGTCGCCTTGCCGGCGGGCCGCTTTCGGGGATGGCCGTCGTGGTGACCGCCGGGCCGACGCACGAGCCCATCGACGCGGCGCGCATGATTACGAATCGATCGAGCGGCAAGATGGGCTACGCGCTTGCCGAGGCCGCGCGCGATATGGGCGCCGCCGTTACGCTTGTCTCCGGGCCGACCGCGCTTGCCGATCCGCCCGGTGTCGCCACGGTGCGCGTGCGTACCGCCGCCGAAATGATGACCGCGACGCGCGAGGCTTTCGCCGCCGCGAATGCGCTCATCATGTGCGCGGCGGTCGCGGATGTGCGCCCGGCGAATCCCGCCGCCGGCAAGATCGCCAAGGCGGAACTGGGCGACGCGATCGCGCTTGCGCCGAACGACGACATCGTCGCCACGCTCGCGCGCGAAAAGGGCGATCGCCTCGTGGTCGGGTTCGCGGCGGAAGCGGGCAAGGGCGCGGCCGGGCGCGCGCGCAAGAAACTCGCCGACAAGGGGCTCGATTTCATCGTCGTCAACGATGTCGGCGACGCGGCGATCGGATTCGATTCCGGGCAAAATGAGGTGATGATCCTCGGCCGTGACGGCGATGACCGATCGATCGCGCGCGCGCCAAAGCGCGACGTCGCGCGGCAAATTCTTGAACACGTATTCAAAACGCGTCTTTTGGGAACGCCGGGCGGCGCATGAGCGACGCGGCCGACATCCTGAGCGAGATCGACCGCACGCTTGCGTTCCTTCGCCGGCAGCGGCGCACGATGGCGTGTTCCGAAGAAGCGATCGAGATCGCGCACGGCCGCCGTCCGCCTCCGGGCGAGGACATCGATGCCGAATCCAACGAGGCCAAGGCGGCGCCGGCCGTGAACATGCCGCGGGCGCGGGAGGAAATCGTCATCGGGGCGACGCAAGCCGAACGCGCGGCGGGCGACGGTAGTTTCGCGGAAATCGCGAAGGAGTACGGAACCGACATGAGCGGCCTTTCGCCGGATGACACAGGCCGGGCGCTTGGCGCGGCGCGCACGCTCGACGACGTGCGCGCAGTGCTCGGCGAATGCGTGCGTTGCAAATTGGCGCCGACGCGCAAGAACATCGTGTTCGGCGTCGGCAACCCGAACGCGGATTTGATGTTCGTCGGCGAGGGCCCGGGCGCGGACGAGGACGAACAGGGCGAGCCCTTCGTCGGCCGCGCGGGGCAGCTTCTGACAAAGATGATTGAAGCGATGGGCGTGACGCGAAAGGACGTTTACATCGCGAATGTCGTCAAATGCCGCCCGCCGAAAAATCGCGAGCCCGAGCCGGACGAGATCGCGGCCTGCTCGCCGTTTCTGCGCGCGCAGATTCGCGCGATCCGGCCCAAGGTCATCTGTACGCTCGGCAATCCCGCGACGCGGCTTTTGCTCGACACGATGCAGGGCATCTCGAAGATGCGCGGCCGGTTTCATGACCTCGACGGCATTCCCGTGATGCCGACCTTTCATCCCTCGTATCTGCTGCGCAGTCCGCAGTACAAGGGGCAGGCATGGGAAGACCTTCAGATCATCATGGATCATCTCGGCTGGAAGCGGCCCGAAAAAAAGGCTCAACCATGAAACGGGCGACGCGCCGGGGCCGCGTGTCGCGCGCGCTTGCGCCGCTCGCGTTCGCGACGGCGTTCGTTCTTGCGGCCGCACTTACCGGTGCGATGCTTTCGCCCGCGGCGGCGCAACCTTCCGAAAACGCCGAAGCTCCCGTTGCCGCGGGCGAGCGCAGCGTTCTTGTGGTTTCGATCGAGAACATGACGATCAACCCGGGCAGCTCGGATTATCTGCGCGCCGCGATCATCGAGGCCGAAGCCAGGCGCAGCGAGGCGCTTGTCATCGAACTCGACACGCCGGGCGGACTTGTCGATTCGACGCGCGACATCGTCAAGGAATTCCTCGCCTCGCCCGTGCCGGTCATCGTTTATGTCACGCCGCCGGGGGCTCGCGCGGGCAGCGCGGGTGTGATGATCACGCTTGCCTCGCATATCGCCGCAATGGCGCCGGGGACGAATATCGGCGCCGCGCATCCGGTCGCCGGCGGCGGCCAGGAAATCGGCGAGGAGATGAACAAGAAGATCACAAATGACACGGTCGCGTGGGTCGAGGGCATCGCCGAGCAACGCGGACGGAATCGCGAATGGGCGGTCAAGGCCGTGCGCGACAGCGTGTCCGTGACCGCCACCGACGCGCTCGAAAAGAAGGTCATCGACTTTGTCGCCACGAATCTCGACGACGTTCTGGCAAAGGCCGACGGCCGCACGGTGACGCTCGGCGGCGGTATCGAAAAGACGCTCGCGACAAAAGGCGCACTCGTTATGCGGCGCCCGCCCGGGCTCAAACATCGGCTCATCATGCGCCTTGCGGATCCAAACCTGGCCTACATCTTCATGATGATCGGATTCCTGGGGATCTACGCCGAATTTTCACACCCGGGGCTGATTTTTCCGGGCGTGATCGGCGCGGTGTGTTTCCTGCTTTTCCTCATGAGCACGCAGATCTTGCCGATCAACGTCGTCGGCGTCATCCTCATTGTCGTCGGGCTTGCGCTTTTCATCGCAGAGGTGCAGGTCACGAGTTACGGATTGCTGACGCTCGGCGGCGCGATTTCGCTGGCCCTGGGTTCGCTTTTCCTGTTTGATGTCCCGGAGAAAGTCGTGGATCCCGATTATTCGTTTTCCGTATCGCCGGCCATTGTCCTTCCGGTCACCGTCGGGTTTGCGCTGGCGGTCGGGCTCATCACGTGGATGGTCGTGCGCGTGCATCGGCGGCGTCCGCAAACGGGCGCGGAGTCGATCGTCGGGACGACGGGTGTCGTGACGACGGCGATCGACCCGTTGGCGGGCGGACAGGTGAAGCTTGCCGGCGAATTCTGGCACGCGAAAAGCGCCGTCCCCGTCGAGGCCGGCGCCATCGTTCGCGTGGTCGCGGTGAAGGGCGCTCATATCGAAGTTACGCCGGCGTAATCGCGCCGGCAAAAGGGGGTTGTCATGCTGGAGATGTTTGGGGGCGTCGGCCTGTTTTTCATGTTCGCGCTCGTCTATTTCTTTTCGGGCATTCGCATCATCAACGAATACGAGCGCGGCGTGGTCTTTCGCCTCGGCCGCGTCACGCCGCTGAAGGGCGCGGGATTCAAGTGGATCATTCCCGGCATCGACAAGATGTTGAAGGTCAGCACGCGCGTCGTGGTCGTCGACATTCCTCCCCAGGACGTCATCACGCGCGACAACGTGACGGTGAAGGTCAACGCGGTCTTCTATTTTCGCGTGATGGATCCGCTAAAGGCCGTGCTCGAGGTGGAGAACTACATCTACGCATCGAGCCAGCTCGCGCAGACGACGCTCCGCAGCGTGCTCGGCGAGGTGGAGCTTGACGACCTGCTGTCGGATCGCGAAAAGATCAACCAACGCCTGCAACACATCATCGACGAACGCACGGACCCGTGGGGCGTGAAGGTCACGGCGGTTGAGGTTAAGCACATCGACCTGCCGACCGAGATGCAGCGCGCCATGGCCCGCCAGGCGGAGGCCGAACGCGAGAGGCGGGCGAAGATCATCGCCGCGGAAGGCGAGTTCCAGGCTTCGCAGCGCCTCGCGGACGCGGCGAAGATCATCGGGGAGCAGCCGGCGGCGTTGCAGCTTCGCTATTTGCAGACGCTCGTCGAGATCGCGACCGAGAACAATTCGACGACGCTCTTTCCGATTCCCATCGACATCTTTCGGGGATTCATCAAGGACGGCGCGCGCTAACGGCGCCAGGCGGTCCTGTCCGATCGCATGAACACCGCCGATTTCGATTACGAGCTGCCGCCGGAACGCATCGCGCAGCAGCCCGCCGAGCCGCGCGACGCCGCGCGTCTATTGGTTTTTGACCGGGCGCAAAACCGGACGACGCACGCGCACGTGCGCGATCTGCCTTCGTTTGTCGCGCCGGGCACGCTCGTGGTTTTCAACGACACCCGCGTGCGCGCCGCGCGACTTTTCGGAAAAAGACCGACCGGCGGTCATGTCGAGCTGCTCCTCACCGAGCGCGTCGGCGAATCTCCGGCGACGTTTCGCGCCATCGGGCGGGCGCGCCGGGGATTTCGCCTTGGCGAGATCCTTCGTCTCGCGCCGGACGTGACCGCGACGGTCGTCGATCGGGGCGGGGCCGAGTTTGTGGTGCGCATCGATGCGCCCGGGGACGTGGAGGCGCGTATCGACGAGATCGGCGTGATGCCGCTTCCGCCGTACATCAGGCGCGACGCGGACGACAACCCGGACAACGCGCACGACCGCGAGCGTTACCAGACGGTGTACGCGCGGCGAATCGGCGCGGCGGCGGCGCCCACGGCGGGCCTGCATTTCACGCCGGAGTTGATCGACGCGCTTCGCGATAAGGGCGCCCAGATCGGCTACCTTACGCTGCACGTCGGCCTGGGAACCTTTCTGCCGGTGCGCACGGAGACGATCGACGAACACCGCATCCACGAGGAGGCGTTTTGTATCAGCGAGGAGCTTGCCGCGCTCGTCGCGGCGGCGCGCCGCGAGAGGCGGCCGGTGCTCGCCGTCGGCACGACCGTCTGCCGCGCGCTCGAAGCGGCATGGGACGGCGAGACGCTCGCCGTCGGCGACGCCCGCACGTCGATCTTCCTGAAACCGGGGAGCGAGTTTCGCGTCGTCGATAAGTTGATGACGAACTTCCATCTGCCACGCTCGACGCTGCTGATGCTCGTCGCCGCCTTCATGGGGCGCGAGGCCGTGTTGTCGCTGTACGACGAGGCGATTCGCGAAGGCTATCGATTTTACAGCTATGGCGACGCCATGCTGATTTCCTGACGGCGCGGGCGATGAAGCAAAGCGATTTCGAACGACTGTTCTACAAGCGCCCCGCCGAGATCGAGCGGCAGCCGGCGCTGTGGCCTCTTCGCGCCGCGTCGTTCGTGTACGCCCTGGCGATGCGCGTGCGTGCGGCGGCGTACCGCGCGGGAATTCTCGCCGGCGTGCGTCCGGCGATTCCCGCGATCAGCGTCGGCAACATCACCGTCGGCGGCACCGGCAAGACGCCGCTTGCGTATTACGTCGCCGAGCGCCTGCGCGAGATGGGCCGCCGCCCCGCGATCGTCTCGCGCGGGTATCGCGGCGCGAAGGAGGGCGCGGTCGCCGTGGTCGGCGACGGCAAATCGCTGAAGCTGACGGCCGCGGAGGCCGGCGACGAGCCGTTCATGATGGCGGTGCGCGTTCCGCGTATCCCCGTCGTCATCGGCGCGCGGCGCGCGGACGCCGTCGCGCACGCGGCGAAAAAGCTCGGGGCCGACGTCGCCGTGTGCGACGACGCCTTCTCGCATCTGGGGCTTTCCCGCGCGGTCGATATCGTGTGCGTCAACGGCAATGTGGGATTCGGGAATCATCGCACCGTGCCCATCGGCCCGCTGCGCGAACCTTTGTCCGCGCTGGCCCGCGGCGCGATGATCCTGGTGAAGGACGGCGCGACGGCCATCGAGGATATCGCCGCGATCGCGCGCGCGCACGGCTTTGCCGGCCCGGTCATTTCCTGGCGTTACAAGATCGCTTCGTTTTATCTACTGAAGGACGGCCTCGAGATCGACACCGATTACGTCATCGGCAAGCCCGTCCACGCATTAGCCGCCACCGCGTTTCCCGAAGAATTCTTTCGCCTGCTTGAAGCGGCGGGGCTTCGCGTGGTGCGCCGCACCGTGCGCCCGGACCATCACGCGTGGACCGACGCGGACCTGAAAAGGCCCGATTCGATTGCCGCGTCGGAGGCCGTTATGTATCATGTGACGACCGAAAAGGACGCCGTCAAATTGCGGCGTCTGGCGCCGCCGGACGAATCCCCCTTTCTTGTCATGCGCGTTCAACCCGCGTTTTCCGACGAGGATCGATTGACGATCGACCAACTCATCAAGAGCGTTTCGTGACGCGGCCGGCGGTGTTTCTCGACCGCGACGGCTGCCTGT
This sequence comes from bacterium, assembly GCA_019912885.1. Lineage (NCBI taxonomy): Bacteria > bacterium. The sequence continues at coordinate 8,845 of JAIOHV010000121.1, read as the reverse complement.
CCGAGGAGGTCGGCTACGTGAATCACGTCAGCCGCATCCGCGCGATCCCCGGCGTGGCCGGCGCGATCGCGCGGCTGAATCGCGCGGGCGTGCCGGCGGTGATGGTGACCAATCAGGCCGGCGCCGCGCGGGGGTATTTTCCGCTCGATCTGATCGAGCAGGTGAACGCCGCGCTCGTTGCGCAGCTTGCCGGGCAGGGCGCGCGGATCGACGGCGTGTATTATTGCCCGCACCTTCGCGGCGCGGTTCTGCCCGAGCTTGATGTCGATTGCGGCTGCCGCAAGCCACGAACGGGACTCATCGAGCGCGCGGCGGCCGATCTTAATCTGGATCCGAAACGGTCGTTCATGGTCGGCGACAAATATTCGGACGTGGAGTTGGGGTTTGCGATGGGCGGGGAGGGCCTACTCGTGTTGACGGGATACGGACGAGGCGAGGTCGAGTGGTTTTCCTCCGGCTGGAAGCGGCCGCCGGACCTTGTCGCCGAAAATCTGGATGAGGTCGTTGACCACGTTTTCGAAAGGCTCGGGATCGATGGCTGACCAGGCGCGCTTGCGAGAGATCATCGACGGATTTTCGCGCGTGAAGATCGGCGTCATCGGCGACCTCGTCGCGGATATCTTTGTTTACGGCCAGACGCGCCGCGTTTCGCGCGAGGCGCCGGTGCTGATTCTCGATTACGTCGAGGAGCGCCTGTCGCCCGGCGGCGCGGCGAATGCGGCCGGCAACGCGCGCGCGCTCGGCGCCCAGGTGGCCGTGGTGGGCGCCGTGGGCGACGATCCTCCCGGCCGCGAACTCGTGAAGTCGCTTTCCGATCGCGGCATCGACCACGCAGGCGTCATCACCGTTCCCGACCGCGTCACCACGGCCAAGCAGCGCATCGCCGGCGCGAGCCTGCACACCACGTTTCAGCAGATCCTTCGCATCGACCGCGGCGAACGCGAATACATCGGCGGCGAGCCCCGTGCGCGGCTTTTGCAGTCGCTTGATGACATGGCGCGCCGCGTGGACGCGCTCATCGTCTCGGATTACGGTTATGGGATGATCGGCGAAAATCTCGTGCACGCCATCAACGAGATCGGCAAGAGCGAGATCGTGCCGGTGCTCGTGGATTCGCGTTATCAGCTCGCGCTGTTTCGCGACGTGTCGGTGATGACGCCCAACGAGCCGGAGGCCGAGGCGGCGACGGGAATCCCGATGGTTTCCGTTGACGCGGTGCGCGAGGCGGGACGCAAACTCCTGCTCGGCTCCGCCGCGCGCGGCGTGCTGGTCACGCGAGGGCGGCAGGGGATGATGCTTTTCGAGCAAGACGGCGACGAGACGCCGATCCCGATTTTCGGATCGGACGAGATCGCCGACGTCACCGGCGCCGGGGATACCGTCATCGCGACCTACGCGGCGGCGCTCGCGTCCGGCGCGTCGATGAAGGAGGCGATGGTGCTCTCGAACGTCGCGGGCGGGCTTGTCGTCATGAAACACGGCACCGCGACGGTGAGCGCCGACGAACTGCGCGAGGCCATCGAACGGAGCGACCCGTGGCACGGATTGTCACACTAGGAGCGCTCGCGCCGCTCGTCGCCGCGCGCCGCGCCCAGGGCGCCTCGATCGTGCTGGCCAACGGCGCGTTCGATCTGCTGCACGTGGGTCACGTGCGTTATCTGCGCGGCGCCGCGGCGCTTGGCGATGTGCTTGTCGTCGCCGTCAATTCGGATGCGTCGGTCGCGCGCGCCAAGGGCGAGGGGCGGCCGATTCTGCCGCTCGACGAACGCCTCGCGCTTGTCGCGGCGATCGAGGGCGTTGATTTCGTGACCCCCTTCGAGGAGGACGACGTGGTGAATGTGTTGCACGCCATCCGGCCGGACATCCACGCCAAGGGAACGGATTACACCGAGGACACCGTGCCCGAGGTCGCCACCGTGCGCGCGCTCGGCGGACGCACCGCCATCGCCGGCGATCCGAAGGACCACAACACCACGGACATCATCGCCCGCGTTCGCGCGGCGTACGGGAGCGGCGCGTGAAGGCGCTAGTCACCGGCTGCGCGGGATTCATCGGCAGTACGCTCGTCGAACGCCTGTTATCGGAGGGGCTCGACGTCATCGGCATCGACAGCTTCACGGACTACTACGAGCGCGCGATCAAGGAGCGAAACCTCGACGCGTTTCGGGATCACCCGCGCTTCACGTTTTACGACGTGGACGTTGCCGACTTTCCGTTCGACAAGCAGCTTGAGAAAGACGACGCGGTGTTTCACCTCGCGGCGCAGGCGGGCGTGCGCGCGAGTTGGGGCGCGGAGTTCGACCACTACACGCACAACAACATCACCGCGACGCAGCGGCTTCTCGAGCGCGTGAAGGACATCGGCCTGTCGCGTTTCGTGTTCGCGGGATCGAGTTCGGTTTACGGCGACGCGGAATCGTTCCCCACGCCGGAGGACGTGGCGCCGGCGCCGATCTCGCCCTACGGCATGACCAAGTTGGCGAGCGAGCATCTTTGCCGCATCTACCGCGTCGCGCACGGCGTACCGACGGTCAGCCTGAGGTACTTCACGGTATTTGGCCCGCGCCAGCGGCCCGACATGGCGTTTCACCGCTGGTGCAAGGCGGCGGTCACCGGCGCGCCGATCGTCGTTTACGGAGACGGCAAGCAGACGCGCGATTTCACCTACGTCTCGGACGCGGTGGCCGCGACCTTCGCCGCAATGACCGCGAAGGACGCGGTCGGCGAGGCGATCAACGTCGGGGGCGGCGAGCAAATCTCCGTCAACGACGTCATCAGGAAACTCGAGGAGATCCACGGCACGAAGGTCGAACGGCAAAACGACGGCGAACAGCGCGGCGACGTTCGCCACACGAGCGCCGATGTTGCCAGGGCGAAACGCCTGCTCGATTACAAACCCCGCGTGTCCGTGGCGGACGGGCTTGAAAAGGAATACGCCTGGATTCGGCGTCTGTACGGTGCGTGATGGCGCTTGCCGACATCCTCGACCTGCTGCGTTGTCCTTTGTGCGGCGGCCCGCTTGTCGATCGCATCGACAAAGGCGCGGTGGAGTGCGCCGCGTGCCGCCTTCGCTATCCCATCGAGGATAGCGGCATCCTGAATCTCGACCCGCGCGAGGCGCGGTCCACGGAGGCATCATGAACGACGTTCGCGTTGGCGATATCGTCATCGGCGACGGGCATCCGCTCGCCCTCATCTCCGGCCCGTGCGTCGTGGAGGACCGCGACACGGTCATGGAGATTGCGGAAAAGCTGAAGGAGCTCACCGCGCGCCACGACGTGCCGTGGATTTTCAAGTCGAGCTTCGAGAAGGACAATCGCGGCAGCGCTTCGGGCTATCGCGGACCGGGCATGGAGGGCGGTCTGCGTATTCTTGAGGAGGTGAAGCGCGCATTCGAGGTGCCCGTGCTTTCCGACGTGCATCAGATCGACCAGATCGACGCGGCGGCCGAGGTACTCGATGTCCTGCAGATCCCCGCGTATCTCTGCCAGCAAACAAGCCTCGTGCTGGCGATCGGCGAGGCGGGCAAGTGCGTCAACGTCAAGAAAGGCCAGTTCCTCGCGCCGGAAACGATGAATTCCGTCGTCGGAAAGCTTCACAGCGTCGGCAACAAAAACGTTCTCCTGACCGAGCGCGGAACATGCTTCGGCTACAACCGCCTGGTGTCGGATCTGCGTTGCGTGCCGATCATGAAGGACCTTGGCTGCCCAGTCGTTTACGATCCCACGCACATCGTGCGCATCTACGGGGTGCCGTCGGACGACCCGCGCGGCGGTGAGCCGCAATACGTGCCGATGCTCTCGCGCGTCGGCGTCGCGGCGGGGGCGAACGCGCTGTTCATCGAAACGCACACGGACCTGTCGCGCGCGAAGTGTGACGCGGTTTCGATGTTGCGTTTTGATCGGCTCGAAGGGCTGTTGCCGCAGCTTGTCGAGTTGTCGCGCATCGTGCGCGCGCAAGGCGTGGCCTGACGCGGCGCCCGCGACGGTTTGGACAGATAGGACGGGATGGACCGGCGTAACGCGACAGACCGGCGTCGCGCCCAATCGCTTCCGTTCGTCCTTCGCCGTTCGCCGGAGCCCATCCCGCCGGAGGATGGCGTATCTTCCTGATAATCCTACGGAATTCCGTCATCGCGATTATTTTTACGCGGTGCGTCAAATAATTCTTGACAATTTATGACGCAGTGCGTAAATTTGCCTCGGGTCGCTGAGAATTATCCATTCCGGGCCATGTCGCCCGAACAAGAAACGAAGAGGAGCCAAGGTATGGCCACGGATTTCATGAAGACGTTTCCCGATGTGATCAAGAGCGGCGTGAACGACGCGAAATCGACGTTCGAGACGTTCGAGAAGGAACTGAAGACGCGCTACACGAAGGATCTCGCGAAGCTCCGCAAGAACGTGGACAAGGCGCGCAAGGACGTCGAGAAGGTCCGCAAGGACGCCCGCAAGTTCGTGCAGGAAGGCGCCGGACGCGCGTTCGCGGTCCTGAATCTCCCGACCCGCACGGATGTCGAGAAGATCGCGCGGCGCGTCGACAATCTGCAGGCCGAGCTTCGCAAGCTCAACCCGGACGGCGCGGCGAAAAAGCCCGCGGCCAAGCGCACGGTCAAGAAGGCCGCTCCGAAAAAGGCGGCCACCCGCAAGCCGGCCCGCAAGACGGCGGCGCGCCGCAAATAATTCGGGCGCGCGTCCGCGGTGAGCGGACGCCCCGCCCGGGCAAGGAGGGATTCCGATGACGAACCGCAAAACCATTTCCACGCAGGTGGTCGATTTCGCCAAGCGGCTGATCGACGATTCGACCGACGTGGCCGCCCACGCCGAGGCGGAGGTCAAAAGTTTCGTCAACTACCTTGTCGAAAAGGGCCGCGTTTCGACCAGGGAGGCGCAGCGCCTCTACGACGAGATCGTCGCCACCGTGCACAAGGGACGAACGGACTTCGACAAGAAGTTCGATGAGGGCACGCGCAAGGCCCTGTGGGTTCTGAATGTCCCGACGCGCGACGAGGTCACACGCCTGGACGCGCGCGTGAAGACGCTTTCCCGCAAGGTGGCCGCATTGAAAAAAGAGCTTCAGGCGTAACAAGACGCCTTTTTCCGCGTATCGGAGCGCTCGCCGGCGCTCCGTTTTTTTTGGCCCGGCGCGATACGGTCGCAACGGCCTTTGTGCTACGCTTTGCGGCGGAGGTCGAATATGTACGAAGTGAAGGTCATCAAGGAATTCGCCGCGGCGCACAATCTGCGCAACTACAAGGGCAAGTGCGAGAATCTGCACGGCCACAACTGGACCGTGGAGCTCACCTGCCGCGCGCGCGAGCTGGACGACATCGGTATCGCGCTGGATTTCGTGGACATGAAAAAGGCGCTCGTCGAGGAACTCGAGCGTTGGGATCACAAATACCTCAACGAGCTGCCGCCGTTCGACGACGTCAATCCGTCGAGCGAAAACATGGCGCGCGTGCTTTTTGAAAGGCTCGCCGGGCGCCTTGACGACGATCGCGTCAAGGTCGTGCGCGTTGATGTGTGGGAAACGCCGACGAACCGCGCGTCGTATTTCCGTGACCAATAAGGAGCCGGCCGCCGGCCGGTCCGGCGGCATCGCTGTCTATTCGTAGGCCTTCAGGAACTTGAATAAATCGCTGTCCGTCGAGAGCACGAGCGTCGTGTTCTCGGCGATGATGGTCTTGTAGGCCTGCATCGTCCGCGTGAATTCGTAGAACGCGACCGCTTCCCGGCTCTGGTTGTACGAGCGCGCATAGATCTCGCTGGCTTTCGCGTCCGCCTCGCCCCGGATCTCCTCCACCTGCCGGTAGGCTTCCGACTGGATTTTGTTCAGGTCGCGCACGCGGTTGCCGCGGATACGGGCGGCCTCGCCGTTGCCTTCCGACAAAAAACGCTCCGCGATCTGCCGGCGTTCGCTGATCATGCGGTCGTAAATCTTGGGACGCACGCTTTCGTTGTAGTTGATCCGCTTGAAACGGATATCGAGCAATTCGATGCCGAACACCCGAACCTTTTCGGCCGCCGCCGCGAAGATTTCCTGCTCGACCAGTTTACGCCCCTTGTGGATCGGCACCAGCGATCCCATGTCCAGCGCCTTTTCCGCGTCGGTCAAAAGGGCGTCGCGAAGCGGCGTGCGATCCTTGGTGGTGCGGATGATCTCGATCAATTCGTGCTTGGCCACCGCGTTGCGGGTTTCGCTGCCGAGGATGTCGTCCAGGCGCGACTGCGCGCTTCTTTCGTCGCGCAGTCTCAGGAAATATTGAAGGGGGTCCGTGATGATCCACCGGGCGAAAAGATCGACCGAGATGTAGAGCTTGTCCTTGGTCGGCATGTCCGACGGGCTGCCGTCCCACTCCAGGATCCGCTTGTCGATGGGATTGACCTCCTGGATGAACGGCACCTTGAGCTTCAGCCCGGCGGTCGTCACCGGCGTGCCGACGGGCTTGCCGAATTGCGTGATGATCATCTGTTCGACTTCGCTTACCACGTAGATCGCGTTCATCAGGACGAACGCCGCGATGGCCACGAATGCGCCGAGAAGGATCCGGGTGATGCGGTTCATGGCTGCCCTCCGATCTTGGAGTCGAGATTCAATAGCGGAAGGATGCCGCGCGCCTCGTCGTCGATGATGATCTTGGATTGCAGGCTCGGCAGAACCTCTTGCAGGGTCTCGACGTAGATACGCCGGCGGGTGACTTCGGGCGCCTTGACGTATTCCGCCAGCAGCGCGTTGAACCGGGCGACATCGCCTTCCGCTTCATTGATACGCTTGAGGCGATAGCCGTCGGCCTCGCGGATGCGCTGGTCCTTCTCTCCCTCGGCAAGCGGAATCACCTTGTTGTATTCGCGCCGGGCCTCGTTGATCAACTTCTCCTTTTCCTGCTGCGCCTGATTGACTTCGTTGAACGACGATTGCACCGGCTCCGGCGGGTTGATGTTTTTCAACTGCACCTGGTCGATGCTGATGCCCATGGCGTATTTGCTCGAAAGCTCCTGCATCTTGGTCAGCGATTCGGCCTCGATCTCCTGCCGGCCGATGGTGATCACCTCGTCCACCGTGCGATCGCCGACGACTTCCCGCATGACGGATTCGGAGACGTGGCGAAGGGTTTGGGCCGGTTCACGGACCGCGAAAAGGTATTTGGCCGGCTCGGAAATGCGGTACTGAACCACCCATTCCACCAGGGCGGCATTCAGATCGCCCGTCACCATCTGCGTCTCCCGCGTCTGGTCGGCGGGACTCTGGCTCTGATACGGATCGGTGGCGCCGGGGGTCGCGAACCCGAATTCCTGCTTCAATTGCCTTTTGACGGGAACGATCGTCGCCGCGTCGATGCCAAGCGGTATCTTGAAGTGCAGCCCAGGCGGAACGTCTTTTAGATACTTGCCGAAACGCTGCACGACGGCGACCGAGTCGCTCGGAACGGTATAAAAAGCCGTCACGAGCGCGAAAAGTCCGACGAGCACAAGGAGAACGATCCCGACAGCTCGACCCGGGTTGAAATCCGGCGAGATTTTCCGGAACCGGTCCGTCACTTTCCGGACGACCGGTTCGATCGCGGAAACGACCTCGTCCCAACCACCCGCGGGGTCGCCCGGGTCTCCGTTTCCTCGTTGCGATGACATGCGGATGCTCCTCTCGTGTTCACGACCGTGCGTGCCGCTTCTGCCTGAAATCCTGGAAGGCCGATTTTTTGACGCTGCCCTCAGGGAGTGTTGCCCTTATGGTCCGGCCGGTCAACGGGCCGCGGCGTCCTCGTCCGGTCCGATTGCAAAGCGCCCGCTTTCCGGATCGTCGCCAAGCACGAAGGCGAGCCCGATCCGTTCGAGCGCCGCCGCGTCGATCGGCTGCGATTCCGGGCGAATCCGGATTTCGGCGGCGTGGCCGAGCGCGTGATAGATGTCGCTTGCCGCCGTCACGCGCGCGGCTTCGGCCTCGCGCGCGAACACAAGGTATCGGGCGTCGCGTTTCGTCGGCAACCGAGGCGGCGGGCCGATCGTCGGCGCCACGACGGCGACGCGTGCCCCGTCGATCGCGACGCCGAGGCGCAGCGCGATATCCGCGGTCATCTCCACGCCCGCGACGCCGACTCGATGCACGTCGATTTCGGGATGCCGGGCCAGTTCGGAAACGAGCCGATCCGCGATGCGGTTCATCCAGTCCGTATCGCCGTCGAGATAATCGTCCCACAGGCGCGCGTTCACGGAGCGAAAGACGGGCATCGCGATCGCGAGGCGGCGCTCGTTCGCGAGACGCCGCCAGCGATCAGGAATTTCCGGCGTTGCCGGCGTTTCGGTCAGCGTCGGCAGGATCAGGAGCGGAGCGGTATCGCCGGCCGCGTGCGGGCCGATATACGCCCGAAAGCGAAGCGTCGCATGGGAGGCGTATCCTGAATCGAACTGCCCGGCGAACTCGCGGCCGGGCGCGTCACCGGCTTTATCGACGCCAAGGCCTGTCATCCGGTACGCGATCACGGCGGCGGCCCCGGCCAGAAAGAGGGCGGCGGCAACCATCGCAACCGGCTTCAACGCGGTCACGGCGCCAGAAACAGCAGACCGTTGTTAAACGGCTCGAACGCGCGCGCGGCCGGGTGCGGCCGGCGGAAAACGCCCTGACCGGCGGTGGCCACGTAGAGCGCGTCGCCGAGCGTCGCGAGCGCCGTGACGCGAACCAGCGGCAGGCCCTCGCGCACACTCTCGGACGCGCCGTCCGTAAGGCGCGTCGCGATAATGCCGACGTCTTCCGCGGCGGCGAGGACCGAAACCGCGCCATCGCCGTCGGTCGCGAGCGTCGCGGCGGTGACCGGGCGCGTCGTCGCGCGATCCGATCGCCACAACGC
>JAIOHV010000120.1 GCA_019912885.1 bacterium | reverse complement strand
CGCCCCGCGCTCGCGGCGCCCGGCGGAAGGCCCCTTCCTTCGGTTCCGCCGCGCCCGCAACCCGGTTCGTCGCCGCTTGGCCGCGAAGGCGCCCCTTCCGAAAGCGCCGCGAAAACGCCGGTGCCGCGGCCGGCGCCCAGGCCACCCGCTCCGGCCGGGCGCGAGGCCGCCGTCGATCCGGACAAGACCGGAATTTTCGAGGGGTCCGACGCGGCGCGCGCGGCGGCGCGCGCGCTTTTTGCCGAATCGCTCCCGTCCGAGGCCGACGAAATCGAAGAGGAAGCGCGCGAGGACGAGAGCGCCGATGATCTGGACGACGAATACGACCGCTCGCTCATCGAGATGGTCGTCGAAACGGTCATGCCGGACCATGAGCCGGCCGGCCTGGTGCCTCTTGCCGAGCGAACGGCGTGGACGGATTTCGCCTCCATTCCGGCGCGTGAGCCTTCGCTCGCGCAGGAAGACATGATCGAAATTGCCGCGGGCGAATGCGCCGTGGGAGATCGCGTCGTTCGGACGGGGTCGTTTTTCATCGACCGCGCGCCGGTCACGAATGCGCAATACCGGCGTTTCGTGGACGAAACCGGCGTCGAGCCCCCCGTGCACTGGCTCGACGGCCGGCCGATCCGCGGGACGGAAAATTATCCCGTCGTCAACGTCACGTTCGAGGCCGTGCAGGCGTTCGCGCGCTGGGCCGGCAAACGCCTGCCGCGCGAGTCCGAATGGGAGCGCGCCGCCCGCGGGAGCGACGGCCGCGATTATCCCTGGGGCGACGCGATGGATGAAGCCCGATGCCACGTCGATGACGCGCGCGGGTGCCTTGTCGCCGTCGACGCCTTTCCCGAAGGCGCGTCGCCCTGGGGGTGCCTGGACATGCTCGGCAACGCCGGCGAATGGGTCGTCGAGGACGGCACCGACGCGCCCGTCATCCGCGGCGGCTCCTACCGCATTCCCGCCGGCTTGCTGACGCTGCGAACGCGCCTTTTGCCCTACGACGGTTCGGGAAGCGCGTACGTCGGATTCCGCTGCGCGTGGGGCGAGGATTGAAGATCGAAGATTGAGGATTGAGGATTGGAATCGCAGGGGACGGATTCGCGATCAGGGGGCCGGCGGCATTGCGAATCGGCCCGGCATCCCGAACCGCCAGATCGGCGGAATTCGCCGACATACGCGGGGACATCGATCCGCGCGGCGCCAATCTCCAATCCTCAATCTTCGATCTTCAATTCCCCCCTCTGCCATTGACCGCGCCGGCTCGCGGCCCCAAAATCGCACGACGCCCGCGCGCTTCATCCTGCGGCGCCCGCGGGGGAGGAGACATGAACAAGGTCACGATCATCGGAACCGGGCCGGCCGGGCTCACGGCGGCGATCTACGCCGCGCGCGCCCAGCTTGAGCCGGTCATCTACAGCGGCATTCAGCACGGCGGGCAGCTCACCACGACGACCGAGGTGGAAAATTACCCCGGTTTCGCCAAGGGCATCGACGGCCCGCGGCTCATGGAAGACATGACCGCGCAGGCGGAACGCTTCGGCACGCGCATCGTGTACGACGCGATCACGGCGGCGGATTTTTCGGGACATCCGCTCAAGCTGCACACGACGGGCGGCGTGATCGAGACGCTCACCGTCATCATCGCCACGGGCGCGACGGCAAGGACGCTCGGGCTGCCCGAGGAAAAGCGCTTGATGGGCCGCGGCCTCTCGACATGCGCCACTTGTGACGGCTTTTTCTTCCGCGGCAAGCGCGTGGCCGTTGTGGGCGGCGGCGATTCCGCGATGGAAGAGGCGACCTACCTCGCCAATCTCGCGAGCGAGGTCGTGCTCATTCACCGGCGCGACGAATTCCGCGCCGCGCCGATCATGGTCGAGCGCGCGAAAAAGAACCCGAAGATCACGTTTCTCATCCCGTTCGCCGTCACCGGCACGATGGAGCGCGACGGCGAGCTCGTGGGCATCAAGCTCAGGAATCTGGAGACAAACGAAACGGTCGAACGCGAGACGGACGGCCTTTTCATGGCGATCGGGCATACCCCGAATTCGGAGATCTTCCGGGAATTCGTGGACGTGGACGACAAGGGATATATCAAAACCCGGAACTTCACGCAGACGCGCACGCCCGGCGTGTTCGCCGCCGGCGACATCGCCGACCCCGTCTTCCGGCAGGCCGTCACCGCCGCGGGGTACGGATGCCAGGCGGCGATGCAGGCGCAGCGCTACATCGAGGACCTTGAACACGGCGCCCACCACGGTTGACGGCGCGCCGATCACAACGTCTCGAACGCGTTCGCGAAGACGGATCGCGGCTTTCGTCGGCGCCGCCTTCCTCGTCCTGCTTGTTGCCGACAATCTCCGCCCGCCCGCCGGGCAAGCCGGAACGCGCCTGTTGATCGCGTCGATCGATGCCTACAAGGCGACCGTCGCGCCGCACGTTCCGTCGCGCTGCCCGTTCACGCCAACGTGCAGCGTCTATGCGCGCCGCGCGATCGAAAAATACGGCGCCGTCAAGGGCGCGCTGCTTGCCGTCTGGCGCGTCATGCGTTGCTCGCCGCTAACGAAAACGTTCGGGGTGGACGAACCATGACCGACGACGAGAGCGACCGGAAACGGATGGAATCGCGACCGTCACCCAAAGACCTGGAACCGCGACCGTCAGGGAGCGGGTCCGGGAAACCGCCGGCCGATCGCGTATCCGATCCGCGGGATCAGATCGCCGACGACCCTGCCGCGCCGATCTCCTGGCACGAGGCCGTCGGCCTTTTGCGCGCCGGGCGCGTGGACGACTGGAACCGCATCCGCACCGGGCATCCCGCGTGGGACAAGCCCGTGCTCGAGGGCGCGACGCTCGCGAGCGCGCGCCTTTCGGGCGTCAACCTTTCCGGCGCGCGTCTTTCGCGCGCGTATTTGATCGACGCCGATCTTCGCCGCGCCGACCTGACCGGAGCCGTGTTGCCGAGCGCGTCGCTTTCGATGGCCGATCTTTCCGGCGCGCGGCTTTCGGGCGCGGTGCTCTTTCACGCCAACGCGGAAGGCGCGCGTTTCGTCGGCACGGACCTTTGCGGCGCGAAACTGCGAGACGCGTTTTTGCGCGGCGCCGATCTTTCCGGCGCGAACCTCGCGGGGATGGATCTGTCCTGGACGCAGGCGCCCGGCGCGAATTTTCGCGGCGCGAATCTGTCGGGCGCCAATCTGACCGAATGCGAGCTTTCCGGCGCGGATTTTTCCGGCGCCGACCTGTCGGGCGCGAACCTCGACGCGGCCGACCTGTCCGGCGCGAATCTCGACGGCGCGACGTTGAACGGTGCGAATTTCGAGGGCGCGATTCTCGACGGCGCGCGCGCGTCAGCCGCGGAACTCGCCGCGGCCCGGGGCGTGACCGCCGATCAGGCGGCCGGGATCATCGACGACGCTTCGCGGCGCTGATGCCGTTGGCATTTCCCTTTGGGCGTCCCCGATTCGCCATCAAGCCGTCACGCATGGCCGCCACGATTTCGTCCGCGAAACGCTCCACGCGCTTGTCGTCCGCGCGCGAAATGCCGATGGCGTCGAGGGCGGGATCGAACGCCGCCTCGGCCACGCGCAGGCGGATGACGTCGAACATCATGGCGACGTATTCCGGTTTGAGATCGTCCCGGATGCCGCCGTTTTGAATCTCCCGCCGAATGGCCGCGTCGAACGAATTGTCCAGCGCCGACAGCCGCTTGCGCAAATATTTGGCGAGCGGAAACCGCGGCTCGCGGCGCAATTTCGTATAAAGCCCGAAAATCGAGCGGTGTGTCCGCACGAATTTGACGAGCCCCACCAGGGATACGCGGTAATAGAGAAAGAGATCGCCGTCCACGTACGGCGCGATGTGCTGGGCGAAAAATTCGTTCCAGATATCGACACTCGTGTCGACCACCCACCGTACGAGGTCGGTCTTCCCCTCGAAGTAATAATAGATATAACCGTCCGCTACTTGTAGACGGCGTGCAATCGCCTTGACGTTCGTCTGGGCATAACCGTCACGGGCGATTTGATCGCAGCAGACACTAAAGACACGCTGTTTTTTCTCGGCGTCCAGGCGCTCCAAACGCGGATACGGCATGCTACTCCATCCAAATAATCGACAGAACTCTCCCATCCGAGGCGAATCGTCTCTATAATCCGGCGGACGAAAAAACTCAATAATCCCGACCGCTCCGATCGATTTTTTGTGGAAAAATGTATGTATTTTCCGATCTAAATTTTTGAACGACCGTTCAAAATTGTTTGATACGGCTAAAAAAGCCCTCGGGACGCCGCAAATACGAAAAGCCGCTTGTTGAGCGATATTCAAAAAAACGAATTTTCGATAAACTTGACCGGATTGGCCAATCGCGGTGATCTTTCCCGTTATGCGAATGATTCGGAAACAATCGAAATTTTGGGGGTTCGCGCTCCCCACGTTGGTGCTGCTTCTTGCTGTCGCGGCCGCGACGTCCTCACGCGGCGCCGGCGACGCCGCGTCGGGCGAAGCGGGCTCCCCGGCCGCCGCGACGCCCGCGGCGGACGAGTCGCC
>JAIOHV010000119.1 GCA_019912885.1 bacterium | reverse complement strand
CCGCGCGGCATCGTCTTGAGCCTCGTCCTCGGCTTCAACGCGTACATCCACGACACGGCGGCGGCGCTTGTCGCGGACGGCGCGCTTGTCGCCCTGGCCGAGGAAGAGCGCTTCATCCGCCAGAAACACACGACCGCGTTTCCCGAAAACGGCATCGCCTGCGTGCTGTCCGAAGCCGGCGCGGCGGTGCGCGATTTGTCCACTGTCGCGTTTTACTGGGATCCGCAGCCGGGATTCGCGCGCCGCGTCGGGCAGACGATCGCGCGCCTGCCGGGCTCGCTTCGCCAGCTTGCGCGCGTGCAGCTTGGCAACTGGCGCAGCATGCGAAACGTGGAGGCGACTTTCCGTGCGCGCTACGGATTCACCGGATCGTTTCGCCACGTCAATCATTATCTCGCTCACGCGGCGGGCGCGTATTATCCTTCGCCGTTCGAGCGCGCGGCGATCCTCGTCGTGGACGGCAACGGCGAGATCGCGACGACCTGGCTCGGCATCGGCGAAGGCGGAAAAATCCGCCGCCTGCGCGAGGTGTTCTACCCGCACTCGCTCGGCCTGTTTTATTGCACGATCACCGAATACCTCGGCTTCAGGCAAAATTGCGACGAGGGAAAGGTGATGGGTCTTTCCGCGTACGGCTCATCAAAATTCGTCGCCAGAATGCGCGAGATCGTCCGCGTGGCGGATGACGGTACGTTTCGCCTGGATCTCTCGTACTTCGACTACCACCGCGCGCGGCGCAACTGGCACGCGCAAAAGTTTGTCGAAGCGTTCGGCCCGCCGCGCGAGCCGGGGTCGCCGATCGATGACCGCCACCGCGACGTCGCCTTCGCCGCGCAGGCCGTGCTTGAGGAAAGTGTGCTCGCGATCGCGCGGGCGCTCGTTCGCGAGACGGGCTGCCGCCATCTGGCGTACTCCGGCGGCGTTGCGCTCAACTGCGTCGCGAACGATCGCCTCCTGCGCGACGGCGTCGTCGACGCGCTTTTCGTTCCGCCGCCGGCCTACGACGCGGGCGCATCGTGGGGCGCGGCGCTCGCGGTGCATCACGAAAATCCGGCCGCGCCGCGCCACGCGCAACGTTCGCCCTATGCGGGCCCGGCGTATTCCGACGCGGATTGCGAGGTGGCGCTAAAAAGCGCGAACGTGCCGTACACGCGGCCGGACGACCTGGCGGGAGCGATCGCCGAGGCGCTTGCCGCCGGGCGCATCGTGGCGCGATTCGCGGGGCGCGCGGAGATGGGCCCGCGCGCGCTCGGTCATCGCAGCATTCTCGCCGATCCCCGCCCCTCGACGATGAAGGATCACCTGAACGCGCGCGTGAAACATCGCGAGGCGTTTCGCCCGTTCGGACCGTCGGTGCTCGCCGAGCGCGCCGGCGACCTGTTCGACATGCGCGCACCCGATGCGCCGTACATGCTTCTGGCCGTACCGGTGCGCGGCGAATGGCGCGCGCGCATCCCCGCCGTGACGCACGTCGACGGCACCGCGCGCATCCAGACGGTGACGCGCGAGGACGACCCGGACTACCATGCAATCATTGCGGCCTTCGCGGCGCGCACGGATGTGCCGTGCGTCGTGAATACGTCGTTCAATGTCATGGGAGAGCCGATCGTGAACACGCCCGCGGACGCGGTCGCCTGCTTCGTCTCGACCGGCATCGACGATCTCGCGCTCGGGCCGTTTTTTGCGGTGAAATCGTCATGAGACGGCGCGTTTCCGTTCGGCGCGTGGCGTTCTCACTCGTCACGTTCGCGCTCGCGATCGCCGCTCTCGAGCTCGGCTTGCGCATCGCGGGATTTCGCCACGAGCCGTTTTTCGACTGCCCGTCGTGGTGGTCGCGCTGCGGCGACAACCCGATCTTCGAGGGCGACCCGCACCGTTTCTGGCGCCTGCGCCCGAACGCGAACCAGGATCTCGATCAGGCGAGCCCGCACACCCAGACGATCAACGCCGGCGGATTCCGCGATGCGCCGGTGCCGATCGCAAAGGCGCCGGGCGAGTTTCGCGTCGTGACGCTCGGCGACTCCTGCACGTTCGGCGACGGCGTCGCGAATTGGGAAACCTACGCGCACGTTCTGGAAGAGCGGCTCGACGCCCAGCATGGCAAGGAGCGCGCCACGGTGCTGAACGCCGGCGTTCCGGGCTACACGAGCTACCAGATTCGCGAATACCTCGAACGCGATCTGCTCGCCTACAAGCCGGACGTCGTCGTCGTGTACGTCGGCTTCAACGACAACATCCCCCCGCCCTCCGGCCTGCCGGATCGCCTGATCGCCGCGGGCGGCCAAGGCGCGGGCGCGCTGCGCGAGGCGCTGCACGTTTCGCGCGCCGTGCAACTCGTCGAGCGCCTGGTCGATCCGATCCGCCGCAAGATCGCAAGCCGCCGCTACGAGGATGAGACGCCGCCGGACGGCGAGGAGCGCAACTTCCGCGTGACGATGAGCGACTACGTCGCGAATCTCTGCGCGATAAAAAGGCTCGCCGGCGAAAACGGCGCGCGCACGATCGTGATGACGCTGCCGCACGCGTTCGACAAGGTGCCCGAGCGCAACCCGGTGATCCGCCGCGCCGCCGGGCAATGCGGCATTCCGCTTCTCGATCTATGGGCGATCCTGAAAGAACACCAGAAGGCGGGCGAGGATCTGTTCAATCCCGACGGCGGGCATCCGAACGCGCACGGTCACGCGGTGATCGCGGGGGCGATCCTCGAAAAGCTGCGCGAGATGAATGCGATCGCGCCGGACATGGCGCCCGCCGAACCCGATTGAACGCGGCGCGGCGGCGCGCACAATGTCAAAGAGCCGGGCGATGTTGCGCCCGGCCCTTCGGTTCCGGAAAAGGTGGCCCCCTCCCCCAAGGCGGCCACGTTGCCCTTATTTCGCCGGACCTTTCACGGGTCCGATTATTCGGGCTGCTTTCGTCGGTCGGATGAGTATACGAACGGGCCGGCGCGCGTCAATCGGAATTTTTATGAGATTCAGGTGATATTTCAATAACTTACGCGCTTGTCCACAGGTTGTGTGGCGCGCAACGGCCAACGCTATATCTTGTTTTTTGGGGGGAAGTGAAGCCGATCAGATGGCGTCGTCGTCGTCGTCCGCCGCGTCGTCGTCCGCGGCATCGTCATCCGCCGCGTCGTCATCGTCGTCACCCGATGCGCCGCCCGGCAGCACGATGAAATTCGCCGACGTGACATTGCCGAATTCGTCGCACGAATCCCGCCCGACGATTTGCAGGGTATGTCCGCCGGCCGCTAGGTTCGAGATGTCGATCTCAAAGACGAGCGGCTTGTAGCCGTCGTCGACGTCCGAGCATCCGATGTCGTCCGCGGGCACGACGACGGACCAGTTCTGCACGTCGTCGAATCGCTGGAACAGATCGCCGCGCGTGAAATTGCATTCCTCGTCGTTGTACTCGACGAAAACCTCGACCCGTTCGCCCGCCTTGATGCGCGGCGGGCTCGCGAACGGCGCGTAAGCCGCGCCGGCATCGTCGCGGCGCAGCAGCAAGAAGACGTTGCCGAGCGCGGGCCCCTCGTTCTGGTAGCAGGGATCGTCCACGATCTCGGTGATCTGCGTCGTCGTGTCGCACGCCATAACGAGAGCGACCGCCGTCATGAGGGCAAAGCCGCCGATAAGAAGTTTTTTGCGCGCGACGGACGACATAAGACTCCCTAAAACGGGCGTAGGGAAAGACAATATCGGCGCACGGCGCGAAGTCAAGAATTCCCCTTTTTCGAAGCGCCCGGCGCGGCCGCGATCACGCCGGATTCCGCGAGCGCGTCGATCGCGCTTTCTTCATATCCGGCGTCACGCAATATCCGCCGCGAGTCCTGGCCGATACCCGGACTTGGGCTCGCTGTCGTCGCGTGACCCGGCGCGATGGGCAAGTCGACAAGGCGAATCGTGCCGCCGCCGGCAAGCGCGACGCGGCCGACCATCCCGCGTTCCCGAAACACCGGCGCGGCGAGCGCTTCCTCCAGGTCGAGCATCGGCTCAACGCACGCGTCAAACCGCGAAAATATCTTCACCCATTCGTCGCGCGTGCGCGATCGGAAGATATCGCGGACGCGGCGATAATGCGGGTTGGTTTCCTCGGCCGGCGTCAGCCCCTCGTCGAGCAATTCCGGCGTCTCGATCGCCGCGCAGACGTCGCGCCAATATTTCGGCTCGAGCGCGCCGACGGACATGTATTCGCCGTCCTTCGTCTCGTACATGTTGTAGCAAAGGCACTCGCCGCCGAGCACGCCGTGGCGAAAACCCGGCGCCTGTCCTTCGATGGCGGCCTGCGTCGCGTAGACTGACATGATCGACAAGGCGCAGTCGGCCATGCTGAGGTCGACGAACGCGCCCTCGCCCGTGCGCGCGCGGTGGAATGCGGCGGACGCGACTGACAGCGCGACGAAAAGGCCTGCGGTCATGTCGGTGATTTGCAAGCCGGGCAGCACCGGCCCGTGCCCGGGAAGGCCGATCATCGAGAGCATGCCCGAGAGCGCGCCGAGGTTGATGTCGTGCGCGCCGCGCCCCTGCATCGGACCGGTGGCGCCATAACCCGACAGCGCCACAAAAATCACGTCCCCGCGCTTTTCGCGCAGCGCCTCGTAGCCGATGCCCAGGCGATCCATGACGCCGCTGCGAAAGCTTTCGACGACGATGTCGTATTGCGACAGCAGGCGAAAAACGATCTCGCGCCCCTGGTCGCGCTTGAGATCGACCGCAAGCGCCTTCCGGTTGCGGTTCAACGCGTGGAAGATGTAGCCGTTATCGCCGGCCAGCGGCGGGATATAGCGCGCGTAGTCGCCGCCGGCGGGCGCCTCGATTTTCAGTACGTCGGCGCCAAGGTCGGCCAGGAGCTGCGTTCCGTACGGGCCGGGCAACAGGCGCGAAAAGTCGAGAATGCGGAGGCCGTCAAGAAGTTTGGTCATGAATTTTCGCCGCGGGCGGTGACCTGCGGGCGCGGTTGCTGGTAGTCTGCCGCGCGATGATCGCCCGAATCGTCCCTTCCGCCCGTGTTGTCGCGCACGCGACCGCGGCGGTGTTGATTTTCGGCGTCCTGACGGTGCTCGTCGGGCTCGCCGCGGCGCGATTCTATGGAAACGCCCCCGTGGTGACAACGGCGGATTCCAAACGGGCGTCAAGCGAAACCGCGCCGCGCCTGCCCGCCGCGTGGGCCGATCCGGCGCAGCGCGGGCGTGTCGAGGCGCTCATCGCCGCGGGCGGGCATCTGTTCGCGGCGGGACCGGGGCTTGGCGTTTACCGCTCCACGGACGAATCGGCGTGGCGGCCGTTTCACCGCGGGCTCGAGACGGACATGGATATCCTGGCGCTCGCATTGACGCCGGATGGTCTTTTCGCCGGATCGCGTAGCGGGCGCCTGTATCGCTTTGCCGACGACGCGTGGCGACTCGTCGCGACATTCGGCGACGGGCCGATTCGCGCGATCTGCTTTTTCGGCGCGGGGTACGTCGTGGCCGACGAAGCGAATATCTGGACGATGAAAGCGGATGCCAGGCCGGAGCGCACGCCTCGCGGCGACGCGCCGTGGTATTTCCTGACCGATCGCAAGGTGCGCACCGCGCGGGAACCGACGGGGCTTTGGACGCGCGCCGGCGAAGGCGCGTTTGTCAGCGGCCTGACCGGGGAGACGATCACCGCGATCGGCGGCGCACCCGGCGCGTCGGCCTGCGCGGTCCCGGGCTCTCCGGACGACACGGGCGCCGCGTTGTGG
>JAIOHV010000118.1 GCA_019912885.1 bacterium | reverse complement strand
ACCGCCTTGCCCCAGCCCTTGCGCTCCGCCACCATCGTCAACGCCGCCGTCAACGTCGTCTTCCCGTGGTCGATGTGACCGATCGTCCCCACGTTCACGTGCGGCTTCGTGCGCTGGAATTTCTCTTTCGCCATTGGATTTGCCTCCGATAACGTCGGTTCTTCTGTTCGCCGTTCTACGTTTTCACCGGTTCAACGACGGACCGCCCGCCGCGGGTCACAAGCGGGAAACGGGACTCGAACCCGCAACCCTCAGCTTGGAAGGCTGACGCTCTACCAATTGAGCTATTCCCGCGCGCGCGCCGCCGAAACCTCCGCCGGCGACGCATCGGCCCGTTTTCCCATCGAATTCAAAGCGCAAAACGGAGATCGCGCCTTTTGTCTCTTTGGAGCCTTGCGGGCTCGAACACGGAGACAGGCACGCCCCGGTCTAAACCTATGGTCTCCCGGCGCCGCGACGCGCGCGTTTCCGGGAGGTTGGCGGGGGAAGGATTCGAACCTTCGAAGCCGTTCGGCGACAGATTTACAGTCTGTTCCCTTTGACCACTCGGGAACCCCGCCGATTCGGAAAAATGCTTGAAATCCCTTTAGGAAGGCTCCCGCTAGCTGGCGATGGGACTCGAACCCGCAACCTGCGCATTACAAGTGCGCTGCTCTACCAATTGAGCTACGCCAGCGAACCCTCCCCGCCCAAACGACAAGGGTGCGCATTATAGAAATGCTTTAAACGCCGTCAAGGGGTTGGCGGACGAAAAAACGCAAGTCGAATCACGCGCGTTCGCGCGCGGCCGAAATTTTCGCCGACCCGGCGTTTTGTCGACGCCCCTACTCCGTGCACCACGTTCCGGTCGGGTTACTCGTGTAAACACCGTCGTCGTACCCGGCCACGCTGACAAGCGCGCCGCCGGCGGGCACGAACGGCGCAAAGTCGTACGCGTGGTTGCCATCGGCGTTGACGTCGATGGCGAGCGATCCCGGTTCGACGTTGATGAGGGCGTAAAACAATCCATCGGGGTCCGTGCCCTCGCCGTCGTCCCACAGCATCCGCGTACTCCCCGAAGCTGACGACGCCGAAAAAGAACGCGGCCTCTTTGCGCCGCGTTGCACCGGCGACGACCCGCGTCAACTGCTCGACTTTCGACGAATGGAGCCGCCGCGCCAAAGGATTCAACCGACCTGGCTGACCGAGTGCGACGCTCCCGAACTTATCGCGAAAATGCGCCTCAACACGCATACCCGGACGAACGCTCACCTCCGAAGCGCTCTTGGCCGAACTCGAATCGAAACTACCGACTACGTCCGCTTCCCGTCGGAATACCGAAATTGGTGACTGTCTCTATTTTCCACGTCCGCTTCCCGTCGGAATACCGAAATTGGTGACTGTCCCTATTTTCCTCATCAGCGGGAGGCGTCGCGTCCTCAGTCGCGTACGGTTGATTTACGTTAACCAGCAGGCAGATAACCACAAGCGCCGTCACACGGACAAACTTCATTGGATTCCTCCTTATGGACTATTCAATCACGAACTTCGAATAAACAAGCGCACCTTTCGAGTCATAGGTAGCGTGAGCGATTCCGTTTTGATCCCAAACGATCGAAGGCGACTCGCCGGTTATTGGATATGCGGACAATTCGCCTGCAATAATGCCGATTTGTCCGCCTATGTCGATTCGTTCGATTGACCAATCACCGTCGACCTTTTTTGCGACGCTAACAGCGCTGTTTAGCCCCTGGTAGGTATTTCCGAAAAATATAAGCGGTTGCTCATCGGAATCCAGCGTCAAAGAGATATCGCGCGCATAATATTTTTGTGGGTCAAGAAGAGGGTCAGGAAACCTGGGGGCTTCGATTTCTTCGATGCTCCAAAGACCCGACCAGGCGTTCGAAGCGAAACGGATCAAATCGGAGCTATCGTCAATATAGGCGACGTTTATGACTCCATCATCACGTACCGCCATCGAAGCGAATTTGACAAATACATTGTCGATGTTTTTAATCTTCCAATTTCCCGGAGCGACGCGGCGCAAAAATAACGGACCGTACATATTATAGTCAGCCAGCACCATTACAGGCTCACCGGAGGCGTCGATCGCGACCGAAGCAATTCGCGGGTCATCGTCAAGTGCTTCATCGAGAACCCAGGCACCCGTTTCATTGGATATCATATAAACGGCAAAGTTGGTTTTTGCAGCGATAAATATACTGTCGTTGTCGTCAATGGCAATAAGTCCCGCGCCGAAATGCCCCTTTGGTGGCGTCGGCAAATTTTCGAATGCCCATTCGTTGGCCTCGGAGCCAACTTTTAAATTTCCGCTTCCACTGTCGTAATATACAACCCAAGATTCGTTTGCGCTGTTTAACGCTAAAGCTTGCTTGTCAAACCACGCATTATCGTCAGTGAGGTTTGTTGTATGCCAAATGCCGTCCGCGTCAAGTAGAGAATATTTGACCAGCCCATTGACGGCTCCGTGATAATAATACGCTATCCGTGGCCGCTCGAACGCATCCAGTACCAAGCTGGCATCGCTAGCTCTAAGCGTATCATCAATTACAATCGAGTCCCACGTTGAATCGACCAACGTTAAAAGACGCGCGGGATTAGCTGATGCAACAATTTGAGGATTGTTGACCGCGTTGACGACCAGAGACAAATTGCCCCAATTATCACCGTCGTGTACCAGCTCATTAACCCACGTCCCCGTTTCATTTGCCGAATAATACAGCGACGCGCTCCCGACATTAGGCCTGTACTGCCACGCGATGTGCGCATTTCCATCATTCGAAAAATCTCCGGTCATCTCCTCGCCATTCACGGGTTGGGTTTTCGGCCACCAAAATCCGTATTCGTTGGTCAGGTAACCGACGTTGTCGTGGCCCGGAACGATTCGCAACGAGTCGTCCTCCGCGACATGGACCTCACCACACCAGCCGTTGCTGACGCCGAGAATCTCCTGCCATGTACCGCCCGCATTAGAACGAAGGTATTGAAATGCGCCGCAAAGGTAGCAGATCTCATTGGAATAGAGGACATACGCCGTCCCGTTGCTGTCGGCGGCGACATCCGTACACCGGCCCCACGGCGCGCCATCCACGAGCTCGGTTACCCATTCCCCCGATCGGTTCGTCGCGTACTTGACGCCGTCCACATGGAGTTCGGTTGGCGACGTTAATTGATAAGAAACATGTGCAAATCCATCAGGGTCAATATCGATCGCCGGCTCCGCGCCGACGTTCTGCCCGTCGCCGTCGTCCGCGGTTTCGATTTCCCACGTGCCGCTTGCGTCCGTCGCGTATTTCAGCGAGCCGTACCAGATGTCATGCCAGACCAGATGCCGGTTGCCGTCCGCGTCCACGGCGATCTTCGGTTGCGCGCCCATTAGCGCGATGAGCTCTTGCGTCCAGGGTTCGTCCGGCGCGGCATCGGCCGGGAGGGAATACACGATAATCTCACGCCCCTTGGCGAGCGCTACATGACGCGTGCCGTCCAGGCCGATCGCGATGGACGTGCCGTCGTGACCCGGCGCGCCGCCGTCGAGCTGCGTGATGCACCCGCCGGCCCCCGCGTGCCCTTGCGGAATCGTGAAGCCGTTCGGACACGGCAGGATTTCCGCGGCGTCGTCGTCCGCGTCGTCATCGGAATCGTCATCGACGGTATCGTCGTCCGCGTCGTCGTCCAGAAAATCGTCGTCCGTCGAATCGTCGTCGTCCAGGAAGGAGGAATCATCGTCGGCATTGACGTTCGAGGTGTCGGCGGAATCGCCTTCGCAGGAGCAGGCAGCAGGGATCAGAAGCACGCACAAGAGTGCGATCAGAAGAAAGACGACCTGCAAATGGCGCCATGCTCTCATAAACCGCCTCAATTTTTTCCGAACCACGATCACGTTTGGCTTCCGCGTATTCAATGTCAAGAAAATTCGTTCGCGCCAACGACGTAATAAATCGTCGGCGACGGATCCCGAGAAAGATTGCGTGATTGTCGTCGGAGGGAACGGCGCTACAGCCCGCGGGCGAGCTCGCGGTCTTCCAGGTCGTCGAGCAGCTTTTCCTTCTCGCCGAGCGCGGATTTCAGGCGGTCCTCCAGGTCCTCGAACTCGGCCGTGTCGTCCCCCATGGCGCGCCGAAGCTTGCGCACGAGATTCAACGCCTCCTCCATGAGGTGGATTTCCATGTGCACCTGCGCGAGCACCGCCGCGCCGTGCAATTCCTTTTCCTTGCCGCGATAGGCGTCCCGGCGCGCCGGCCGCGAGGCGCGCGGCCGCGATCCGTTCGATTCCCCAAGCGCCGCCATGATCTCGTCCGCCCGCGTTTCGATGACGTCCTCCACATCCTCGAGCGCGTCGAGCATCAGGTCGGTCGCCGCGGTGCGTTTTCCGCGCTCGGCCACCGGGCCGATGTCGTCGGCGAGGATCGACTCGATGTCGAAAACCTTCGCCCGCGCGGGCGCGTCGAAAAGATCGACGGCCTCCTCCTTTTCGGGCCGGGGCCGCTCGCTTGCCGCAAGCAGGTTGCGCATCTCGAAATCGAACGGGTCTTTCGCGATCACCGACTCGACGAGCGGGCGCGCGAGGTCGAGCCGGCCGAGCTCGTCGTAGAGCTTGGCGAGCGCGCGGTTCAATTCGATGTTGTCCTTGACGATCGCGTGGACAGCTTCGAGGTGCTCGCGCGCGGACTCGAGCGCGCCCACGCGAAGGAGAATGCGCCCCAACACCTCGCGGCAAAGCAGATAGCTCGGATGAATGTCCAGGCCCACGCGGCACGTCTCGATCGCGTCGTCGGTCAGGCCGACGCGGCGATAGCCGTCCGCGAGCTGGGCGTGGAGCTTCATCAGCGGGTCGCGTTTGAGCTTCTCGCGGAAATCCTTGATGTTGACGAGGACGTCTTTATCCATGCGGCGGCGTTCCGGCTGTTTCCTTTTTTTCTATTTACCACATAACACAAACAAACGGGGGCGCAAGTAACGGCGCTACACGAAGGGCATCCGCTCGACACCCAATTTACCGGATTTTGCCCTCGTGACGCAGTCGAAAAAAGTGCCGCCATCCGAAGATGAGCGGAAATCGACGCTCGAGCGGCGTCAATTCGAGATCGACGCCATGGGTGCGCTTGACCTTGGCCAGCAGGATTTCAAGCCAATCGTCCACGAGGACGACGCCTTTCGGCCAGCGCGCGACCGCCCGGCGGCGGCTCCGCGCAAGGAGAACGCGCGTGGCGGCGAGTTCCCCCGCGCGCAGCGCCGGCGTGCGCCGCTGGTGGTAGCGATCGGGCTCGCCGCCGGATTCCGGTTCCCAGAACTGACCGCGCCGCCGCGTCACGAGTTCCCGCAACAAGATCCGTCCCACGGCGCGGTAATAATTCTTCGCCGCGTCAAAAAGCGCCGCGGCCTTCGCGTCGGCCGGTTCCGCGCGTACCTCGCCTTCGTACGATAGCGAAAGGAGGCGGCGCATGAAATCGTCAAGGTGAAAATCCGTGGTCGCGCGCGCCAGGGCGTGGGGCGCGAGCGTGCGCAAGGCGGAGGCGATCGCGGCGGCGATATCGCGGCAAACGCCGTCGTCGCGCGCCCATATCAGGCAGACGCGCTTGGTGAATCGCCCGAGATGGTACAGATCCCGCGCGTGGGAGCCGGTTTCGCGCTCGAAATTTCGCCAGTCGACGACGTTGTATTTGCAACGCCGTCCCGCGCCCTCGCCCGCCGCGTCATGCAGGTGGTAGGTGTTCGGCGGCAGCACGCGCGAAAGCCACCGATCGCGCGCGCGCGTAAACCAGCGCGCGTCCTCGACGATCAGATAGAAATCGGGGATGCTCGATGCCTCGGCCGTCGCCCGGCTTGCGAGCGAACCGTATAGGACGACCGCCAGCAGGCCGCGACTCTCCGTTTGCCGGAAGTGAGCGACAAACGCATCGAAATTCCGCGTATCCGGCGGGCGGGAGATTTCCGCGAGAACCAATTCGAGAAGCTCGTCCGCTTCGGGCGCGGGCGCGCCGGCGATCGGGGTTTCCATGACCTGGGGTTTGGCGCTCACGTCGCGGCGCCCGGCACGCGATTCACGAAAACCAGATGCGGCACGCCGTCGTACCAGTCCAGGCACGTCAGCGACGCCGGGTCCAGGCGAAACGTGGCGAAATGCTCCCGAGGCGACAGGCCGACCGCGATCGCGAGCATCGACATCAGAAAGCCGGCATGGCCGACGACAAGAACCGAGCGTTTTCGTTCCGACGCCACGAGGTCGTCGAAAAACGCGCGCACCCGCGCGAAGAACGCGTCGTCGGTTTCGCCGGACAGGAATTTCGACACGAACGGGCCGTGCATGATCGACGCGCCGCCGTCGGGTTGCTCGGCGATGACCTCGGCGAACGTGCGTCCCTCCCAAGTGCCGAAGTCGCGCTCGACAAGGCGCCGGTCCTCGACGCGCCGCACGTCGCGTCCCCCGGCGAGGATGTCGCACGATTCGCGCGCGCGGGCGAGCGGGCTGGTGTAGGCGACGTCGATCTCGAAGGCATTCGTCAGCTCGCGCAGGCGGCGAACCGCGTCGCGGCCGTCCGCGGTGAGCGGCGTATCCGTTCGCCCGGCCATGCGCTTTTCGGCGCTGTAGGCTGTCGGCCCGTGTCGGACGATCAGAAGGCGCGTGGGGATTCCGATGGGCATGGGATGCCGGAGTCTAGTCAACGAATGAATCGACGGGAAGACGGGAACGCTGGAAGGCCATCGCAGAATCCGTGAACGGCATTCCATTCCCAATTCGCGATTCCCCATTCCCCATTTCAATTGACTTTCGATACGCCCGGCCCTAGAGAAAGCGCGCCATGAACGCGCCGGCTTCCATCGCCCCCGCCTCTCCGTTCGAAAACCGCAGCGCGCTTTTTCCCGCGGTGCTGATGGGGTCGTTTTCCGTCATCACGGCCGCGTCGAATTTTTACCTCGCGGTGTTCTTCGAGGAACAACTCGGATTTTCGGGCCTGCAGATCGGCGTCCTGTTCGCGCTTCAGGCGGTGACGGGAATGCTGACAGCGTTTCCCGCGGGCTTCGGCAACGACCGCGTCACGAGCCGAACGCTCGTCGGTATCGCGCTGCTGATGCAGGCGGCGGGCTTCTGGATGATGAGCGCCGTCGTGACGTTTCCGGTTTTCATCGGCGCGTTTTTCGTGTGGGCGTTTTCGCATTTTCTGTTCAAGACGAGCCTTGATGTCCACGTGTTGAAAACCGGCGAGCGGGCCACCTCCGGCACGCGGCTCGGATTGTATTTAATCGGACGCTTCATCGGCCTTGCGTTCGGCACCGTCGCCGCCGGCTACATCATCGACGCGCTCGATTTCGTGCCGACGCTCTGGATCACCGCGGGGCTGTGCTTGTTGCTGGCGCTGTCCGCGCGCCTTTTGGCGCCGACGCCGCTGTCGGCCGCGCCGGTGAAACAATACATGAAGGACTTCTCCGATCCGCGCGCGTTGCTGTTCGCCGGCTGGCTGTTCCTGTTCACGACGCACTGGGGCGCGGAGTTCACCTGCTACGGCCTGTTCCTGCGCAAATCGCTGGGGCTGACCTACGGGCAGATGGGCTGGTACATGACCGCGGAGTTCGTCGCGATCGTCGTCGTCCTTGTCGCATTCCGGCACCGGATGAACGAGGGCCTTCCGCTGAAGGGCTTGGCCGTCGCGGGACTTTGCATGAGCGGTTTCGGGCACATCGGCATGGTGTTCGGTGGAACGGTCTTCAGCGTCGCGGCGCGCACCGTCCACGGCTTCGGCGACGGCATCATGATGCTCATCATGTACGTCGGCGTCGCGCGGCTCTTCCGCGTCGAACGTATGGGCGGAAACGCGGGCCTGGTGCAGCTTGCCCTGATGTCGGGCAATGTCGTCGGCGCGCTCGTGTTCGGCCCGATGGGCTCTCGCATGGGTTACGGCGTGCCGTTCGTGGTCAGCGGCATCGTGATCGTGGCGCTGGCGCTGCCGCTGGTTCTCCCCATGCCCCAAAAGTGGCGGCGGGATACGGTCGCCTTGCCGGCCGAACCGTCTCCCGCCGTCGAAATCGCGCAACCTTGATCGGGGACTACAGCCCGCACGCCGCGTTCGAGCTCTCGTCGCCGCCGTCGTTTGCTTCCGCATGGCCGTCATCCGCGCCGTCCGGATTCGGGGCGTCGTCATCGTCGTCGAGATCGCCCGCGTCGTCGCCGCTCGCATCGCCGGCGCCACCCGGATCGTCGGCGCCGAAATCGTCGTCCGCGGCGTCGTCGTCCTTGGCGTCGTCGTCACCAACATCGTCGTCAGCGAAATCATCGTCGGACGCGTCGTCGTCCTCGAAATCATCATCGGACGCATCGTCGTCATCGCCGATGTCGTCATCGCCGAAGTCGTCGTCGGATACGTCGTCGTCGGATACGTCGTCGTCCTTGGCGTCATCGTCACCAACATCGTCGTCCGCGAAATCATCGTCGGACGCGTCGTCGTCCGCGAAATCATCATCGGACGCATCGTCGTCATCGCCGGGGATTGTCGTGGTGGTTGTCGCCGGGAAGGTCGTGGTCGTCGTTGTCGGCGTTGTCGTGGTCGTCGACAGGGAGCAGACATCCACTTCCGCGCGGATGACCGCGTTGCCGGGCAGGAAATCGTTCATCGGGCGCCAGCCCGCGCCCGTCCGGACCCACGTGTGGTCGTCGTCGTTGTTTACGTCGCGTCCCACCTCGTTCACGCCGCCACCCGCGCGCTGAAGGCCAACGCACCAGGAGCCCGAGCCGATCGGGATGGTGAACACGGGAAGCGGCGTGACCGACATGTCGTTCCAGGTATACGAGATGGGCACGAAGGACACAGATTGCCAGACGAACCGGTCGGGCGGGCCATTACCGTCCTCGTCGACGTACACCACCCAACGCATCGTTCCGGCGTCAACCGCGGCGACGAACGCCGACATCTCGCGCAGGTAGCTCGGGTAGGCCGGCGGCGGCAGGCACGTGACGACGGCGGAAAGATTGCCGTCGATCGGCAAACCGCCCTCGACGCTGCCGTCATCCTCGACAAGCGACGTCGCCTGCAAGCTCGGGCATTCGTCGAGCGCGGCGTCGATGAAGTCCGGTTCGTTTTCAAACATCCAGACCGCGTGCGGCTCGCCGTTTTCGTCAAGCGCCCAATCCCACACGATGGCGCCGCCTGCCGAGTCGCTCCCCTCAAATAATGTTCGGGGCGCCGTCCCGAAATCCGCGGCGATGAGCGTGACCGATACCGCCGCGACAAAAACGCAAATTCCCACGATGGCCATGACGCGTTTCATTTCGATTGCTCCTTTTCTTTGCCTGTCCGCGAAATTTTCTACATGGCCAGAATATATAAATGCGATGAAGCTGCATAGACGAAATATATACCGCATATATCCAGCTTTTTTACGAAATTACGGAAATCCCGCTCGCGATTGGGAAGGCACACAAACAGCGACGCCCCGCCGGTTTCAGCGGGGCGTCGCGTCATTTCGCGTTTTGTCGGCGGCGTTATTCGACCGGGCGTTTATACCTCTCGAACTCCGGCGATCGGGCGTTTGGCCCTAGCAACCGCAGCACGCGTTTCCGTTCGAATTCTCGCCGTCGCGCCCGCCGATGCCGTTGTCATCCGCGTCGTCGTCGGGATCCGGGAAGCCGCCGTCGTCGTCATCGATATTGTCGAAATCGTCATCACCGGCGTCGTCATCCTTTTCATCGTCGGTGTCGTCGTCATCGTCTGAATCATCGTCGTCGTCCGATAAATCGTCGTCGTCATCCGAGGCGTCGTCGTCCGAAGCGTCGTCGTCGGAGG
>JAIOHV010000117.1 GCA_019912885.1 bacterium | reverse complement strand
CGACTCAGCCGACCACGACGACGACTCAGCCGACCACGACGACGACTCAGCCGACCACGACGACAACTGCACCGTCGACAACCACTACGACGAATGGGTCGACGACCACCACCGGTGCGTCCACGACCACGACGACCGGCGGTTCGACGACCACGACGACAATGAGCGGGGATGATGACGACATGGACGACGATACGGCGGATGACGACACCGCCGACGACGACGCTTCGGACGACGACACGGCCGACGACGACTCGATGGATGACGATACGGGCGACGACGACGCTTCGGACGATGACGATTCAACACCGCCGGTGACGGACGACGACGACGAACTACCGGCACGCACGGCCGATAACGACGACGACGACGATGCCTGCGGCGGCTGCGGATGCTGAACCGTGTAAGGGGCCGGAGGTTACCGTTCGTCCATGATGTCCATGCGGTCCATCATGTCCATTCGGCTACGGGCGCGGGAAGCGAAACGGGTCCGCAAACTCAGTAGTACGGCAATATTCCCGCGTGGACGTTGCGGCGCACCTGAAGGCTGCTGGCCGCGAGCGCAAGCTGCGTCAAAGTGCTGTGGACCGGCTCGCGCCACCGAAGCATGTGGACCGCGCGGCGGACGATGTTCGGAATCGAATATGCCTTCTTGTAAAAACGCGTGAACGCGGCATCGAGCGCGTCGGGCGTGAAGTTCGTCGGCTTGAAAACCGTGCGATACGCCGTGTACTTCGCGTAGTCCTTGTGCAGAAGGCGCCCGGCGCGCTCCATGTCGTCATAGAGCGGCGTGCCGGGATACGGCGTGATGACGTACGGATTCGGCACCATCTTCGTGCGGCGAAGGAAGTGGTAGGTGTTGTCGAAGGTGCGCTCCTCGTCGGCGTCGAATCCGAACATCAGGTTCGCGCACACGGTGATGCCGTACTTGCGGAAGAGCTTCACGCGGTCGACGTACTCCTCCACCTTGTTGACGCGCGTCTTGCGCACGGCCTCGAGATTCGAGCGGTCGAGCGTCTCCAGACCGACGATCGCGTAGCGGAAGCCCGAGCGCGCCGCGAGCGCGAGCGTCGGCTCGTGATCGGCGAGGCGGATCGTCACCTGGCTCATCCAGTAGATCTTGTGCGGGACGAGCGCCTCGAAGATCGCGGACGCGCGGGTCAGATGAGCGGCGACGTTGTCGTCGACGAAGGTGATGAAACGGCTGCCGCTGGCCAACACATCCCGCACGACATCGGCCGGCGGACGCACGCGGTACTTCTGGCCGTAGAACTCCGTGACCGAACAGTAGTTGCACGCAAACGGGCAGCCGCGCGAGGTCTCCGCGGGGTAGACGTTCACCATGTAGCGTTTGGGATTGATGAGGTCGTAGCGCGGCGGCGGCAGGTCGCGCAGATCGTGGTAGCGGTCGGCCTTGTAGAGCCTTTGCAGGCGGCCGGCCTTGAAGTCCTCAAGCAGCGCCGGCCAGACGTACTCCGCCTCGCCGGAAACGACCGCGTCGGCGTGTTGCAGCGCCTCGTCGGTGAAAAGTGTCGCGTGGAACCCACCCATGACGACGGTGCGCCCGCGCTTTTTGAATTCCGCGGCGATCTGGTAGCCGCGGCGCGAGTGGATCGTGGAGAGCGTGATACCGACCAGATCGTAGTCGCCGTCGTAGTCGATCTCGTCGGTGTAGTCGTTGGCGATCTCGATGTCCCAATCGGAGGGTGTCTGCCCCGCGAGCATGTAGACCGAAAAGGGGATGACGAACGCCTTCTTGACCTTGAGCGGCCTGCCGTTGTCCGGCATCTGCGCCGGATTGAGGAGCAGCATTTTCATGACACGGCCCTCCCGGGGACGCCTTCGTTCAAAAACTTCGTCGAATTAACGACGCACGATAACACAATCGCCATACCTGGCGCGCGGCGCGCGCGGAAGTGTGCGGAACGAAACAATTTCGCTTGACCGAATGCGCCCGCCCAGGGCTTGCGCCCGGCGCGAACTTCGGCGATATGTTCGCATTCCATTTGCAGGAGATTCCCATGATGCCGCGCGTTTTGCGTTTGGCCGCCGCTGTCCTGACCGCGTTTTTCGCCTTGGCCGCCGGTGCGTTTGCCGGAGAATTGTTGGCGAACGTCGGGCTTGCCGGCACCGAGACCGGCGTTCACGAGATTCGTTACGTGGAAAGCGACGAGTTGCTCTACAACTTCCGCTGGACCGCCGAGCCGGCGACGGTCGACGGCACGCCGCACATCAAATACACGGCCGCCGGCGACAACGCGAAGGATGGCGAGGCGCGCATCGAATGGGCGGAGGAGTCGCTCATGCAGCTCACGCCCCGCGGCATCCGCACGGTTTACTGGACAAAGAAATCGACCGGCGACGAGCAGATGGACTGGAAGCTGCGCTACGACTGGGCGGCGAAAAAGGCGCACTACACCTGGAACGACCGCAAGGAAGACAAACACGAGCAAAAGACGATTTCGTTCGGCGACGACGCCATCCCCGGCGACGCGCTTTATTTCATCCTGCGCGGCTTCCCGTTTGAAAAGGGTGAGGGCACGACGTTCAAGGGCGATATCGTCATGACCGACGGCTCCACCCTCGGCGGCGCGATCATTCATCGCGGCGAGGAAACGATCGATACGCCGCTCGGCAAGCGCGAGGCCTACAAGCTCGAACTCAAGCCCACGAGCTTCGCGCTCAAGCTCGTCGCGCCGTCCATGTACATCTGGTACGACAAGCAGCCGCCGCACGTGTGGTTGCGTTTTGACGGCCGCGAGGAAGGCCCTCTCGCACCGCGAACGAAAAACGTGGTCGTGAAGCACAGCGTGGGGCAGTGACGAGTTTCGAGTGACGAGTTTCGAGTGACGAGTGACGATTGCGATGACAGAGCCGCGACCGTCAGGGAGCGGGCCATCGGAAGACACGCGGCGCCCAATCGCGCGCGATGAATCGCGCCCCTACCGCTTCCCCAACGCCATCAGATCTTTCGCGCGCATCAACCACAGCAGCGTTCCGCCGGGTGAACCCGCTTCCCATTCCACGCACGCCGCGCCGGCTTTTTTGAGGCTCGTGACCGCGCGGGGTGCGTCGAGCGCAAGCGCGATGACGTAGTCGAGGCCAGGGGCGTGGCCCGCAAGCAGCACGCGGTTTGCCTTTTCGCGCGTCAATTCGCGGAGGATCCCGGCGGGGTGCGCCTCGGGTAAAAGCGCGTCGGATTCACGCAGGCCTCCGCGAGGCGCGCGAACGTGTTCGAGAGCGATTTCGATCGTCTGGCGCGCGCGAACGTAGGGACTCGTGATCGCCAGGTCCACCTCGTCGACAAGGAACGCGAGACCACGCGCCGCGGCGTCGGTTCGCATGCGTCCTTCGTCCGTCAGAAAGCGATCGGGATCGAGCGGGCACGCGGGATCGTCGCGATCGATCGCGATGCCGTGGCGGAAAAAGATGATTTGCATGACGAACTCCCGATGGGACGATGGACATCATGGACCGAAAGGACTTGATGGACACAATGGACAACGCCCATGGCATGCGTCGAATTGCGATTTCATTCGCAATTCCAAATTCCCCATTCCCAATTCGCCTCACGCCGCGCGGCTCGCGATCGTGAGTTTGCGATCAAGCTCTTTTTCGAGCAGGCGCGATTTTCGGCCCGCGCCCCAAAGCGGCAGCTTCGGCGAGCCGCGGCAGACAGCCGTAAGCAGGAGCGCCTTTCCGTTGTCGCTCACCTCCACCTCCGTCACCGCCTGGCGGTGGTCGGTGTCGAGGCCGTCGGCGATGCGCAGGATGGCCGCCAGAAGGCGCACCTTTTTTTTCAGAGCGCCGGAAAACCGGCTGTAAAGTTCGTCCTCCGGCCGGGGATCGATGCGCCGGTGATAGAGCACCAGCGCCGCGACGATCTCTCGCATGTCGTTCGTCAGTCCGCGGATCGCGCCGTGGCGCACGAGGTATTCGCCGTGCTTGTGGTGGTCGACGAAGTTGATCGAATGGCCGATGTCGTGCAGCAGCGACGCCAGCACGAGCGGAAGGCGATCCTGGTCGGTCAGGCCGTGCAGCGCCCGCGTGTTCTCGAAGATTGACACGGCGATGCGGCGCACGTGCTCGATGTGGTCGTCGTCCGCGCCGTGCGCCATTGCGAAGTCGCGCGCGGCCGCCACAAGATCGTCCTCCGTCGCGCCCGCGCCATGCACGCCGAATCGGCTCTCGACGAGATCGCGCAGGATGCCGTCGCGCACGCCGACGCCGGGCACGATCAGGGTGTCGCAACCGAGATAGCGCGAAAGCGCGCAAAGCACGATGGCCGCCATGGGCATGACCTCCGCGCGCTCGGCGCGGATATCGTAGGCCTTCATGCGTTCCTTCACCGTCATGCGCAGCATATCCGGCAATATCCTTTCGAGCCGGGAAAGATCGAGAACCGGGTGCCCCTGCACGGGCTTGCCCGGCGCGATCGGCGCGAGCGCCTCCGCATTGCCGCCGCACGCGAGCGCGGGCCGGCCCGCAAGGCGCGGCGGGTCGGCCAGTTCGCTTTCGAACTTTTCGAGCGCGAAATGCCGGATCGCCTCTTCCGACTGTTTCGATACCGCGTCGCCCGCATCGAACATCTCCATCATGCGGACGGTGCCAAGCGGCAGCGTCAGCCCGCGGTCAAGCCGGCGTCCCGTCATCAGATTGAGCTCGAGGCTTCCGCCGCCGATGTCCAGGATCAGCGCCGGCGTAAGCTTGTCGTTCACCGCGCCGAGCGCCGCCGCGCGCACCAAGCGCGCTTCCTCGGGGCCATCGATGACCTCCAGGCGGATGTCCGCCTCTTCCTGGATCCGCTGGATGACGCTCTTGCGGTTTCGCGCGTTGCGCGCGGCGCTTGTCGCCACGGCGCGGTACTCCTGCACGTGCAGCCGATCGAAGATCTGGCGGAAATAGCGGAAGGCGTCCACGGCGGCGTCGACGGTTTCGCGGTCGAACTTGCGCCGCGTGAAGACATGATGCCCCAGGCGCACCGGCACGCGCTCCTTTTCGAGCGCGACGATCTCGCCGGGCGACTCGGCGCGCGCGACCGTCAGGCGGATCGCGTTCGAGCCCGCGTCGACGGCGGCGAAGGTGTAGGGCATCAGCGCCAGGATCCCGCGAGCAAGGCCGACGGTTTGTAGCGCGTGCTGCGGATGCCGAGGAGCCTCGCGACGCGCCGGCGCAGTTGGAGGTTGACCTGCCGCACCCCCGCCTCGCCGTCCACGGGGATGAACTCGTGCGCCTTCGCCAGCCGCGCGAACTCCGCGTTGATAAGCGTCTGATAGCGGATGAACGAGCTGTACAGGTCGGACGAAAGCGACATGTCGCGGCCGGACTCCCAGAAGCTGATGACCGGCGATTTCCGGAATTCGCGCTCGAAGGCCACTTCCGGGCGCACGTGCAGGCGGACCGTGAGATCCGGCTTGGGCGCAAGCTTGTAGATGCCCTCAAGGTATTTGCGATCCAGCCCGCGCACGACCGACCGCGTCATGAGCGTATAGACGTAGCGGTCGGCCAAAACGACGAGCCCGGCGCTCATCGCGGGGATGATGCTGTTTTCGAGCTGGTCGTAAAAATCCGTGGCGTACATCAACGCGAGGGTGAGCTGCGTGACCGCGTTTTTCGCGAGCAAGTCGTCGATGTCCTTGGCGAGCAGATTCGATCGTCGAAGGCCCATCGTCTTGACGGCGAACCCCGCCGACTCAAGCCACTCCGTCAGAAGCGCGATCTGTGTGGAGCGGCCGGAGCCGTCCGCGCCCTCGACGACGATGAGCTTGCCGGGCAGGTTCGCGGCCTTCGGATCGAGCAGCGATGGCGCGCGCCCGTCGTTGGCCGGCGCGGGCGGCGGCGTAAGATCGTCCGCGGGCACGGGAAGTTTTCGCCCTGGCATCAGCGCCTCCGCGCGAAGCGTTTGAGATCGATGCGGTTCTGCACGATCGAGCGCATCTGCTGTTGCAACTCGTTGACGGCAAGCGAGCCGTCCATCTTCACGAATCCGTCGCGCGCCACCATCTTGTCGTACTCGTCCATGATCATGCCCTGGAAGACCTTGAAGCTGCGCACGGGATCGTACGCGAGATCCATGTCCATGCCGGCCTCGTAATACTTCAGTTTCGGCCGGCCGGAGAGAATGCGTTCGAGGGAAACGTCGAGCGGCGCGCGGAAATAAAACGTAAGGTCGGGGATCGGCGCGAAACGATAAAGGTTGCGCAGCCAGTCCGGCGGGCAGCCGCGGGCGCCGTCGCGCGCGAACGCGGTGTAGATGTAGCGATCGGCCAGAACGAGGTAGCCGCCCTTGAGAAGCGGGATGATCTGACGCTCGCAGCGATCGGCGAAGTCCGCGGCGTGGATCATCGAAAACGTCACCGGCGTCAGAAGACGCTGCTTCTTGCCGCGCCGCGTCGCGTTTTTGACGAGCGGCGAGGAGTTCCACTCCGTGAAATACACACGATAGCCGCCGATCTCGAGCCAGCGCTTGAGCAGGTAGAGCTGCGTGCTCTTGCCCGATCCGTCGATGCCCTCGACGACGATCAGCGCGCCGGGGTACGGCCGCTTGCCGGATATGCCGGGCCGGCCCTTGTAAACGTTTCCGGTGGTGTGCACGGAGGTTCCGATGTCGAGGGTGTCGTTTCGCGTATCCATGCCCGCGGGCGATAGGGGCCTTGCGTGACGCCTTCGTGTCGCCCGCGTCGCATTGTCATGGCTTAACAATTTCGCCGCGCCGCGCCAAGGACGGCGAAGCGGATTCGTCATCAGGCCGACGCAACGCGATCATGCACGTTTCAACACAAAGACACGAAGAGCACGAAGTTCACGGATGCGAGCGTTTTTGGGTTTCCTTCGTGGCCGTCGTGCCTTTGTGTTGAATCGCGATGCAAACCCGATTTCGACTATGGCAGTTCAATCGTCGTTCGGTAGATGTTCGTCGGCCCGAGCTGTCCGGCGAGCCAGAAGACGTCCGGGCCGTCGACCGGCGAGGAGTAGTTGTAAACCTCGTACGTGCCGTCGCCGTTGTCGAGAAGGCCCGGGAAACACGTGTCGCCGCGGGAGGGCAGGTCGAACGCGAACGCCGCTTCCATCGCATCGGCGTCCACGCTCCAGACCGCGCATCGCTTTTGGCGGAACCAGTAGTCCGCGGAATAGAACAGGCCGCGCAGGAACGCGGGAAGATCGTCGCGCATCAGGTCGAAATTGCCGGTGTCCGTTACGTTGCGCCGGCCGATGATGTAAACATCGCCGCCGTCGCGGAACATGAGGGGCGAGTCGAACTTGCGCGGGTCCGGCGCGCACGTCCAGTCCGCGAGATCGTCCGCGGGCGCCGTGCAGATCTTCGATCCGAAGCCGTCCGCGTCGCCGGCCTCGTTGCGGCAAACGGAAACGAGCGAGCCGTCGTCGAGCAAAACAAAGTCCGTCTCCGAGCATCCGCCCTGCAATACCGCCGCGCTTCCCGGAACGACCGGCACCCAGTTGCGTCCGTCGGCCGTCGTCAGGAAATGAACGAACAGCTCCGCGCCGAAAAAGTCGTAGATGCTCTCGCCGCCGATGTAGGCGAGCATGTACGGCGTGCCGTTCACGACCTTCGCGCGCCAGGGGATGAAGCCCTCGCCGTAAAACCAGGCGGGCTCGCTCCACGATCCGTCTTCGTCAAGCTCGGTCACCATCATGCCGCCGGGTTCAAAGTCGAACGAATTCGTTCCGAGAACGGCGAAATACAGAAACAGGCGTCCATTCCACGACAGCAGGCGCGGCTCGCGCAGGTCGCGCCCGCGCCAGAACTCGCCTTCGTAGCGCCACGCAATCTGGTCCTCGCTCGAAATCACGTAGATGCGTGCCAGCGGGCTTGCGAAGTGCGTCGGCGCGGTGCGGAACGCGAGATAAACGCGCCCGTTGTGGTACGCGACGTCCAGGTTGTTGTTGGCGTTTTGCGTCTGCACGGCTTTGGGAAGATCGACCGACGGGACCACCTGCACGGTGCCCTCCGGCAGTCCGTCGTCGTCGCCCGCGTCGTCGTCACCGGCGTCGTCATCGGCCGCGGCGTCATCGTCCGGGTCGTCGGTTTCGTAGCGCGTGGGATCGAAGGTATCCGGATCGACATCCGCGAAATCGTCGTTCGGGTCGATTTGGCATCCGAAGGCCGCGACGAGCGCGACGGCGGCGACAACGATAGTGACGACGAGTTTCACGAACGGCTCCTTTTCGCGCGCGCACCGGCCCGGCGCAACTTCGAAAGTTCGCTCGCCAGGGCCTCGTATTCTTCCGCGCGATTGTACGCGTGGCAACTCACGCGCAAAACGCGGCGCGGCGCGCGCGGGGGCGCGGTCACTGGCACGACAAATCCGCGTTGGGCGAGCGCGTGTTGCAGCGGATCGATGCCGAGCGCGTCCGCCTTGCCGCGCGGCAAATCGCCGGGCACGGGGAACGCCGCCATCGAACCGATCATCGAATCGGGCGCGGGCGGGCGGATGCCGAGCGCGTCCGCGATCGCGTCACGCCCGCGCAGTGCGAGCGCGCGATTGCGTTCGTACAATGCGGCGAGCCCGCCGGGCGCAAGCGTCGCCAAAAACCGGATCGCCTCCGGAACGCACAGATACGGCGTGTTGTCGTTGGTGCCGGTCCAGTCGAAGTCGAGGTGAAAGCGCGATCGCCCGGCTCGCTTCGTATTGCGCCCGTGGCTGACGACAAGCGGACGGATCGCGCCCCGCCGGTCCTCGCGCACGAACAAAAAACCCGCGCCCTTGGGCGCACACGCCCACTTGTGCAGATTCGCGGCGTAATACGACGCCCCAAGGCTCGCGAGATCAAGCGGCAACATCCCGGGCCCGTGCGCGCCGTCGACCAGCACCGGTACGCGCGGCTCCAACTTACGCACGATCTCCTCGATCGGCAGCACGAGCGCGGTGGGGCTGGTGACGTGGTCGATGAGCACAAGGCGCGTGCGCTTCGTGACCGCGCCGAGGATTGCGTCGACCGCCTGGCGCGCATCGCGAATCGGGAACGGAATCTTCGCGACGACGACGCGCGCGCCCACGTCCGCCGCGACGGCTTCCGCCGCATTTCGGCACGCGTTGTAGCCGTGGTTGGTGACGACGATCTCGTCGCCGCGTCTGAGTGGAATCGAACGCAATACGGCATTGACGGCGAAGGTCGCGTTCGGGACAAACGCGAGATCCTCGGGCGACGCGCCGGCAAACGCGGCCAGGTCGCGCCGCGCGGCGTCGAGCAGCGGCTCGATATCGCACCCAAGAAACCGGACCGGATTGCGTTCCATGCGCCGGCGAAAAAGCGTCTGCGCGGCGAGCACCGGCGCCGGGCACGCGCCGAACGATCCGTGGTTCAGAAAACAAACGCCGGGATCGAGCGTCCAGAGCCTTTGCGTCGTTTCGGGCACGGGCTTGCGGGTTTTCATGACTTCGTTTCTGATAGATGCATGGATCGTTCGATCTTATAGGATCGAGGTGGGAAAAATGAAACTGCAAGTTGTTTTGGAGCCGTCGGACGAAGGCGGTTTCACCGTCTACGTCCCGGCGCTGCCCGGCTGCATCAGCGAGGGCGAAACGGAAGAGGAGGCGATGGCGAACATCCGTGAGGCCATCGAACTCTATCTCGAGGACACGGACACCGAGCAACTTCGCAAAGAAAAGCCCGTCCTCGTACGCGAGATCGCCGTGTGACGATCGTCCCGTCGCTTTCCTGCAAGGCGATTCAAAACGCTTTTATCCGAAATGGGTTTCGCGTTGTCCGGCAAAAGGGCAGCCAGCATCGTCCCGTCAAACGATCCACGCTCCAGCACATCATCAAAGACGCGGGCATGAGCGTGGAAGAATTCCTTGAGTTGATTTGAGCTGCGTTTCCGCCAGCGCCGTGCGCGCCGCGAGTGCGGGTGCTTGCGCGGGCGAACCGGCGCGGAAATAGACGGCGGGCGTTCCGATCGGCGCGGCGACGACCGTCGTCGCGGGACCGTCGATCGTCTCCCCGCTGACAAGATGCGTCCATGCGCCGCGAGGAAAAACGGCCTCGACCGACGCCGCGCCCTCGGCGACGACGGGCGCGAAAAGTAGATCGTCGCCGATCATCCACTGCGCGTGCGCTTCGAGCGCGTCATCAAACGACGGATCGACGAGCGCGGTGTGGCGGATCATCGGCAGGCCGTCGGTCAGGGCTTCATCCGCGAGCGCGCGGAAATACGGGAACATCGCCTCGTGCGCGCGCGAAAAGCGCGTGAAGTGATCGAGCGTTTCGGCATCGGAATCGAAGCGGTGGTTCTCGTCCTTTTTCAGGCCGTCGTGCGTGCGCATGAACGGGGTGAACGCGCCAAGCTCCGTCCAGCGCAGAAATAGCTCCTTCGTGCTTGGCCCGCCGGAAAAACCCGCGATGTCGTGCGTGAAGTAGGGGACGCCCGACAGGCCGATCGTCAGTCCCGCGGTGACGACCGTCGGCAGTCCGTCGGTCGTCGACCAGTCGGCTTCCTGATCGCCGGCCCACACGATCTGCGCGACGCCGTGCTCGCCCGTGTAGCCGGAGCGAGTGAGCAACACGAAATCCTCGCCCCGCCTTTCCTCGAGCACCTCGCGGTTCGCGGCGTGCCACAGCGTGGGGTAGAGATTGTGCATGCGCGGCGCTTCGCCGTTCGCGATGACGGCGTCATACGGCAGCCACTCGCCGAAATCCGCCATCCAGCCGGACATGCCAAGGTCGAGCGCGTCGCGCGCGTGATCCTGAAACCACGCCACGGCGCCGGCGTTCGTGAAGTCCGCGAGCGTGCCAAAAAACGTGATGACCGGAAATTTGTAGACGGAACCGTCCTCGCGCGTGATGAGATACCCCGCGGCCTCGCCCTCGTCGTATTGCCCAAGGCGCGGCACGACGAACGGATTGAAGTAACCCAAAAAACGCACGCCGTCCGCCGCGAGCGTCGCGATCGCATCGGCGAGATTCGGGTATTCCTC
Source organism: bacterium (assembly GCA_019912885.1). Taxonomy (NCBI): domain Bacteria; species bacterium. Next base: position 3,194 of record JAIOHV010000117.1, on the reverse strand, counting down.
GTCGTCGTGCGTCCAGTGGTATTTCACGCCATGGTTGCCGAGCCCGAAAGCGCGATGCCCCACCCAGTCCTGCGCCCACACGGCCGACACCGGCACGCCCGCGTCGCGCGCGGTTTCGACCCGATCGAGCATCGCGTCCGTGCCACCCTGCGCCGCGAGCCAAACGCCCTCGATGGCCCAGTCCGGCGGCGCGGCGGGCGTCCGTCCGATGTGCGCCGTCAGCCGCCGCACGACATCGCGCGGCGCGTCGCCCGCGATGACGACAAGCGACACCTCGTTCGCGTCCCACATTTCGATCGTCAGCCGTCCCGGATCTGCCGCGCCGACGTCGTAGCGCGCGTAGCCCGGATGATCGAGCAGAACACCCGCGCTTTTGACGGGGTCGATCCACCACGGCATCGGAAAATAGGTGTCGGTCAGCCCGCCGACGGTGGGGACAATCGAGTCCGCGGCGCGGCCGACGCCCTGTTCCTGTGTCCAGATGTCGAGCGTCTGCCCGCGAAGATCGACGAAGTTGTACTGCTCGCCGAATCCCCAGAATCGGTCGTTCGGCGCGATGGAAAACGCGAGGCGATACACGTCGCCGTCGCCGGGCGGCGCGGCGAAGGACAGGCGCATCACGCCCTCGGCCATCTCGTCGATCGAGACGGCGGCGTAGATCTCACCGCCGGCGACGAGCACGATTTCGCCATCGATCACCGCGAAACGCGCGGCCACGGCGCTTTCGATATCGCCGCCGAAAAAACGGAAGAAGCCGAACAGCATGTTCGCCCGGGTCGTTTGCCGCAGCACGTGGACGCTTTCGGCGCGCAACACCTCCACGGCGCCGTAACGCAGCGAAAGCGAACCATCCTCGGCGACCAGATATCGGAAACCGGCGTCCGGCGCGCCGGAGTCGTCGTCATCGTCATCGTCGCTTTGCGTATCGTCGTCATCGGCGTCATCGTCCTCGGGCTGCGCGTCGTCATCGGTCAACGCGGAATCGTCGTCATCGTCGTCGCCGCATGAGCACGAGGCGGCGAAAAGGGCAAGCGCGAAGAGAGCCGCAAATACCGCCGCGGGCATGATCCGACGTTTGTGTGCGTCCATGACGTCCATCTTGTCCAATCCGTCCATCGCGTCTATTCCGCGAACGCGAACCGTAAGGAACCATTCGCCCATTGACCTCGGTGCGTCCGATCGCGCAAGTTTACGGGATACGCCGCCGAAAACACGAGCCCCGGGGAGAGATATGATTCGCCGATCCGGATTCACGATCGCCCTCATGCTTGCCCTTGCGTCGATGGGATCGGCGTCGGCCGAGGACACGACCGAAGCGAAGCTTCGCGCGTTTGCCGACACCTTGATCGCGACGGACGACGCCCGGATCACCGTGCGCCTGCGTCACAATGTCGGAGGAAAGCTGCGCGCGGAGGAGACCGTCGAGATGTGGGCGGGTCCGGACGGCGCGATGTACGCCCACTGGACCGGCAAGGCGCACAAGGGCCGCGAGCTCGTTTGGCGCAAGGACCTGGCCGGCGGCAAGGCGTGGATCAAGGAGGGCGGGGCTCTCGATTTCGCGGCGGTGGCGATCGCGCCGGATGACAAGGTCGTCGCGCGCGACTATCGCGGGGCGATCACCGACTACCATCCCGCGGCGATCGGGCGGCGCGCCGCCGCGTACCTCGACGGCGGGACGATCACGCGGGACGATCACGCGTTCGTCGCGACGAAGCCGTCGGGCGAGTCGGTGCGCGTCGTGCCGAACGGCGACCGGCCTTCGTCGGTTGTATTCAAGGATGCCAAGGGCGCCACGCTGCTCGAGGAATATCACTTCGACGCGTGGACCGCGCCGGCCGGGCTTTCGGCGGCGGATTTCGATCCCGGGAATTCCGCGTTCGGATTTCCGGGCGTGGCGCCGGGCGGCATCTTTATCGATCCGGTGAAGCTGAAGAACAATTTGCAGGGCCGCTACGCGCGGGTGAAAGGTTATACGGGCAAGCTCGAAAAACGCGAACGCGTCGGGGGCGAATTGCAAAAAACGCAGTTCATGTTCGTCAAGTTCCGCAAGCCGTCGGACCTGTACATGAAATGGTACAAGGGTCCGCACGAGGGGCGCGAGCTTCTTTTCCGCGCGGGGCAGGAGGACAAAATGCTCGTGCACGAAGGCGGCGTGTTGAACGTGCTCAACGTGCGCGTCGATCCGCAGGGCGACCTGGTGAAAAAGGATACCAACCATCACATCCTGGAGATCGATCTCGGCTTTGTCGTCAAGACGATCTACGAAAATCTTTCGCGCGGCATCGAATCGGGCGACATGAAGCTCGAATTCAAGGGCATCGAAAAGATCGGCGACCGCTACGTGTACGTCGTCGAATCCACCGTGCCCGCGGGCAAGGGATATTACGCGCCGAAATCCGTCTCCGGGCACGACATCGAGACGGGTTTTCCCGTGTTGTCGCGCAGTTTCGACGAGAAGGGACAGATGTTCGAGGAATTCATCTGGACGGATCTCCGCCTTGATCCGGGCCTTGCCGACGCGGATTTCGATTCCGAAAATCCCGAATACAAATTCTGATCTTCAATCACGATCGGCGCGATCGGATTGATGGGCAAGATTCTTCGCACGATGCCCGAATTCTGTTGCCTTTCCCCGATGAACGCGATATAAATATTTTTCATTTTGGCACGCGTTTTTTTGGCGCCGGAAAGTTTGTGATCGTCGTTAATCGATCAAGCTTTTCGCGTCCTCGGCGGCAGGCCGCGCGGCGCGGCCCGACCGGCAAATGAATCGTAGGGGGCTATGTACGCGCGTCGGAACACATTCGCCGTCCGGATGGTCGCGGCGACCACATTCGCCGGTGAAAAGCCCACGCGCCATCGTCCGGTCTCGGCCACCGTTCTCGCCGGTGGCGTGCCATGACGCCGCGTCCGCCGTTCGATATTCATCGTTCCGAGGAAATCTCCCGCGAGCTTCTGGACATGCTGCGCGAGGGCGTCGTGATCGTGCAGGACGAGAACATCGTCTTCGCGAACGCCTCGCTTGGCGCAATGCTCGGATACGCGCCGGATGAGCTGTTCGTAGCGAAAGTAGAAGTCCTGTTCATAAGCGATCGTAGATGTCCGGTGTGTTGACGACCGGCGGAGCCGGTCGTTGGGTTTGGTTCCGACGCCCCAAAGGCGTCGGACTCCTTTGATGGACTTGGCGGCCCGAA